>NZ_JFCC01000050.1:0-21126 GCF_000582925.1 Acinetobacter sp. 1294596
TTTTTGGATTTTGCCATATTAAAAACCTTGTTTAGAATCTGCGTGTACCACCTCCACCTGGTATTAATCGGGCAGGCGGCCTTATGTCACTAAAGCAAATCATGACACCGTCAGCGCGGTTCGGAGACAGTGCACCATCGGGTTGTTTATTCACTAAAATCTTGCCAGCACCATTCTTGCTATAGGTAGGCTGTGACAGCTCTCGTTTAAGTTGTTCAAGCTCTTGCTTGTTTATATCTTTGGTTGACAGTGAAATAAGACTATCGGGGTCATACTGCATTCCCTGCAAGGCTCGATAAGTATTCTGAAACCTAAGACGCAATGACCACCACATCTGGGCTTTAAGATTGGCAAAGAAGTCTACGTTTTTACGTGCCTCAACCATTTCCTGTTCCGGATTGTGTACTGCCCCTGATCCCCGAAATGGATTAGCTTCAATTTCTGGAATGCCTTTAGCTTTATTCAGCTCATTAATGACACGTGCATCACCACGCACACCAGCACCCAGACCATCTGCATCATAGAAAAATATATTCAGCTTTAAATCCAGGCATGCATCTATGGCTTTTTGAGTGGTACCAAAAATGTCATCACCAATACCAGACCAGGTATCTAAGTACTGCAGAACAATACCGTGACGCGCAGCAAACGAGTTTTTATCCTTGCCTTCATCCGCCACATCCAGTGCACCATTACGCTCACCAGAAGGCTCTATACCAAGCTTTATGTGAGCATCAACAGCAGCCTGCACCCATGCAGATGGTATCAATACCCCTTCTACTGAAGCAGCGTAATCAATATCAACTTCTTGGGCCAAAACAATGTCATCCAGTGTGGCCAGTTGTTTCTCATACCATGGATAAATCAGTTTGCCATCAAGTTCGACCTGCCAGTTTTTATCCGGATTATCACGCCAGGCCATGGTGAAAACGGCGTAACGGCCACTAAAACGATCCTGGTGAAACTTGTCACCAATACCATTTGGTGTTGAGCCTTTAATATGGACATTGGTGTTTTGTGATATTGCTGCATCTACAGCTTCCTGACGTTCTACAAATGCCCACTCATCCAGAAAGTACATTGTGGTCCGTCCACCACGGCCAATATTGTCTCCTGCTTCACCGGTAACCGTTGCACCGTTGTCTGGATTAATGATCCGCATGTAATTGTCATGCACTTTTTCAATAAAGCCCTTGGGCTTCATCCAGGCTGGCAGCTTGGAATACATATCCCTGAATTTATGAAGCAGTGTTTTTGGGTCACCCTTCTTGTCAACCAGATCCTCTTTTCGACTACCGACACCGCCAGCGAAACCTTCTACAAATAACCACCGGTGCAAGTAAAAACCCAATACAACATAGCTCATACCTTCATCACGGCTTTTTTCAATCAAGCCATGTGTCTGAGTACTTTCACGTTCAATTAACCAATCTACAAGTTCAACCTGACCGGGACGTAAAGCAAAAGGAATATTCGCTGGTAGGCCAAAAGGCATACCACGTGGATCATAAGTCCATACCCAATGGTTGAACCAGTGTGCCGGATCGTTTTTGCATTTATAGATTTCAGCCTGGATACTTAATTCATTCTGCTCTATCAATATCCGGTAGTAATAACGCCGTGTCATTTCCTCAATAACATCCGGCAGACGTACATTGATTGTCCACTCTTTAATTAGTGGCGCTATATCTTCAATTGCATAAGTCATAACTTGCCATTAATTGCTAAACGCGAAAGCTCCTGAGCGGACAGTCCGGAGAGCTCATCTGGGGTGAATTGATGTGTTGATTTGGTTTCTTGCTGGATCGGACCGCCGTCCTTACCGGTAATTTCTATTTTCTTTTCATAATGGCCTTTAACGATCTTTTGAATTTGATCAATTAGTTTAATGGCCAGCACCACGTTACTTTTTTTTGCCACCAATAAATCGCTCAAAATTTGTAATTGAACAATGTCATTAGCACCAATGATATTTTGTAGTGGTTGATCTAAATATTCCTGTCGGGCCACTTTAAATAGGTCAACGAACTCCTGAGCCAAGTCAGCTCCAGCTGCTTTAGTAGGGTCGTAATATTCCACCTGTTGAGGTGAAACATCCAGATTAAACTTTTCCTTGATGTCCTTCACTACTTCAGAGGGGGTCATAAACTGTGCAAGTGACCGAACTATAAATACTTTTTCTGCTTTTTTAAGCCTTGCCATAAGTCACCATCCATCAAGGAACATCAAGGAAAGTGGGCAAAAAAAATTTAAAACTACCCGATCACACACGTCCCACAACACGCAGCAATATTAGTTTCAGACACAAACGGCGCATTCTTCGCAATTTCCAGTAAACGCTTAACTGACTCATCAGCTCCCCAGCGTTTAGTCTCACCAAAGAACACCTCGACATCATGGCCAGCCAAGTAATGCTTTGGTAAGCCGGTCATATCGCTATAAATGATTTCGCCGTCCTCATCACGTTCAACACCAATATGATAAAGCTCATGCTCAATCAAACGGCAGAACTCACGATCATTAGAGTTTTCGCAAAAGCTTGCGTCTACTGTAATGAGATAAACAGGTACATAGCCGAACCAGTCCCGCATCTGTTGTTCCTGTCTAGCCTTCTTCCAACCGCCCTGGTTAAACATCACCTTTTCACATTGGCCCAGTACCATACGTTTTTTCGCTACTGCCGCAGATGAAGCCCAGGCAAATGCCAGGAAGGTTTCATCATCATGAAGCAGCTCAGCGATATGATCATGATCCGGGTTATGTAATTCACCGCCGAGAGTGAGCCAATTCTTAATAACCCATTCTTTTAATTCAAGGGCGGGTGCCAGCCGGATTGCTTCCTCTTCCTCTGCCTGATCAATCAGATCCGGCGGCGGGAATGGTCTGAACTGTTCCATTGAATGAATGCCTCTTTAAGTGTTTAAGCCATTGGCGAGCATGACTGGATTCTATTTGCAATGGTCCAGCTTCGTTGATCTTGTAACGGCTAGCTGATTCCAAACGTACAACGTTATAACCCATCTCTTCAGCATGATCATAACGATCCATGCTCCAAGCCTTATTGCTCAGTTTTCCCTTACGTCCACCAGACCAAGGTCCGCCCGCTATTTCAATTAATATCCTGTGTTCGATCAAATGAAAGTCGAAACGCCAGTGCTTGGTAGATTTAAAGTGAAAGCATTTTTCAAATTTGATTTCTAAGATATCCAGAATCCGCTCTAGTTCTTCTTGGGCTTCGAGATATTTTTGAGTTGCCTTAGGTAATGGCTTTGCTCTTGGTACCTTTTTTAATGGCTTCTTTTTGGTTAGAGCTTTGTATTGATCTATATCCATAATCATTACCCAATAAAAAACCTCCCGGAGGAGGTTATAAGCGTCAATCAGTTTTCTTGGTTTTTCGTTTGGGCCGAGGGTTCACTTCGCCTGCATCAACGCATAAGGAGTTATTCGAATTCTCAACTTTCTCGATCCCTATGCTTTTGATACCAACTTTAACTGCTGGCATACGCTCACCCTCATTAAATTCGTCTACACCAGCTCCAAACGCTAGTTCCATTTTTGGAACATATAAGCCTTCATGAATTCCTTTATCTTTAATTATTAAAATTGCTATATCTTTAATTGATAGAGAATCATTCTTAGCAGAATGTGACATCTTTCTCTCCTTTGTGCTCAACCTTGTAAGTACTCTCTATAAATTCAGAGGTAGAAAACGTTTTAAATGTATTTTTACCTGCAATAAACTCTAAGTACTCAAACTTTTGATGCAAAATTGAATCAATTCTTCGGAGCTGACTTGAGCCATTCTCTACAAAATCAACATGGTTTTTTATTGCCGATACAATAAAATCATTCATCGATTGCTTCTCTTTCTTAGAAAGAATAGCTACTTTTTTATGAAGTTCAGGATCAAATCTAACGGCAGTTTTTCCACTAAATGATGGATTCGGATCTTTATTGATTTCTTCACAGAACTCGATATAAGAATCAACAGCTTCTTCAAAAGCTGCCTGTATGCCTTTAATTGTTTCGGAATCATATCCTACTGAATCATCAATAAATAAAATTTTTCCGAAAATCAATCCGTCTTCAATACTAACTTCATAAGAACCATAATATCCTTTATAAGTTAATAAATTCTCAGACATTCATTAATCCTCTTTAGGTGACATATATAAAGCTTCATATCGTTCGATAGCTTCCAAAGCTTGATTTATATGCCCACCTTTTAACGTGTTGTTAGGGTGAGGTTTAGAGGTCATGATTACATGTTTATCACAACCTACAAATCTGCAATGCGATGAACCAGTTTTCGTGCGAAGCTCATACCCGTAATGACCAAGTAGTGTAACCAGATCATCCCATGTATAGTCCTTTGGCATAGGTTTACGGCGAAGCTTTTCTAGTAGTTTTTGATGTTTAGACAAGAAAACATCTCCTAACAAAATTCAAGTTTTCTCGCTAAAGTGCCACCAATATTTGGTAGCATATATACATATTAATTACTCTATATTCTAATATCAAGTAATTGCCTATTTATTTATGTATAGCTCATACAAACAATCTACAATTAATGGCTTCTTTCACTCATAAAAAACCACCCGAAGGTGGCCTAAATGTATTGCTCAATTATTGGGGAGTAATAATAGCGACAAATAGATTATTCTCTTCTTCCCAATCAAAATCATAACCTCTGGTTCTGTAATACTCTTCAAGCTTTTCAATTGCTCCGGGTTCAATACTTGAGTATCTCTCTTCCTGCCTTACTATTGAGCCACCGCTTTTTTCTAGCTTTTGATTAATACAGGAGACTAATTCTTCAAATGTAGCTTTATAAGTAAAAACCATTACTAGCTCTCAAATTCTCACTTAAATAGTATTTATATCAAACTTATAATGTAATAAGTATAGTTTGACTGTTTAGCTTATCCGGATACTTATTGGCAGAGTAAAGATATTCCTGGTGCTTCTTGTTTATTTAAGAGTTTTTCAAAAAAGAAACCCCTTGAATGGGCTTAAGCAGCAAAGTTATTTAGGAATTCTTCTTTGGTAACTGATGAATGTACAAAGTATTCGATCTCACCGCCCAACGAAGGAGAATTGAGTGATTCAATTCTATAAGCAGCAACATTAGCCAAGTCAGCACGATTCACACGCTTACCATCCAAATCACCACCAATCACAAGTAATTTCATTTTTAGCCTTCCTTTAAACAAAAAAGAGCGCTCACGCACTCTCACATTTCCCACACTTCCTACACTCTTTCACCCTGAATAGATCACTCTCATACTCCCAGCAGTGGAAGCAGAAGAGCTGGCGTATGTATCGGAGCATTCGTTTATCCTATCAAAAAATCGTAATAAGGCGATTGTTATATTTTAAATATTTAAAAGACAATTGGCGCATAAAAAAAGCCCTTCTTGATTTATATAGACCAATGAGCAACTTAAATGTAATGTATTAAAAAGCCTGCTCCCCTGGTGGGACAAGCAGGCTTAAAGGGATGCCACCGAGTGTACTTCTAAAGGAAGGTCTAGAAGAACATTTAGTATAGAAAAAATTCTCATTTACAAAGTGGGATTTGTGATTCAAACAGTTAATTAATATTAAAAGCTCTTATATGATGATTTAACTACATGAAGCGTCGATGATCTTGTTGGTATTTGAAGCCTTAATAACTGTAATCCGGTTTGGTCGATAATCTTCTGTAACAGCCTCACCTACTCTTGCATAGCGAAGTATCTCTGAATTGGTCATCTTTTTGATTTCCTGATCACTTAAATCAGTTCTCCCTACAAGCTCTTTGGCCCGAAGTGGCAAACACTCATGGAGTGTATCTTCTGCTTGTTTATCTGTTTTTTGTTCAGATACGTGATCAATATCTGACTGGTAATTTGAACATGCACAAAGAACTGTCAGCAAAAGTCCTGAAGCAATAAATTTTTTCATATTTTGGAACTTCACGGTGGGTATTTAGTAAATAGTGAATCATCAATCTGCTTTTAGCTGTTGTGTTCTCTTATGCACTTTTTTATAAAAGTTATCAGATCTAGCTTTTACTGAAGAGTTCTTTCTTTTAAAGTAGTTCACAATATCTTGATAGCCTTCCTCTTTTTCATCCGCTAGAGGAAAGGTTTTTTCTTTCTGGCTAAATATAGCCTCAATCAGATTTACATACCATCTAATAAAGCTTTGGGTAAGTTCTCTATCAGGTATCACACTGAAATCTATCCGTGCTTCTATACCCCATCTTTCTATAGGTTTTAACGTTTTTAAATAGCTTCGAGTAAGAGGAATCTTAATCTCTTTACTTTTAGTTCTGGCTTCCAATTCGGTGAGTAAAAGATTTAAGTCCTTTAACCCATTAGAGCTAAACCCGTATTCTCTATATACTTTTAGATAGGTTTCTTGAGCAAGACGCTGATAATTTTTGATAATAGTTTTCAATGTTCAGTCCATTTACACTGCTTTTAGATGCTATATACATCTACCGGCACATCTGACCAGATATTAAAGATCAATTCTTTATAATCAGAAGGCTCTACGCCTTCCAGCAAGTAGAAAGATTTAATCGTACCATCCTTGTTGATTTGAACTCTTTTATACAACAGGGTCTCTTTATCCTGCGCCGTAAACTCTTCGATAAATTTGAGGATCTCTTCTGAACCTAAATGTGATGGTTCTACCAACTGGCCATTATACATTCCACCGATGTAATAGGTTGACTGGGCTGACATAAGAACCTCTCTTAGACTTTATTGATTAGGAGCGAGCCTTGATAAGGAACATCTGCTTGTTTCGAAAGCATATAAAGCTCTTTCTAATTTAGCCTACTTACAGGTGTTGAAAGTATCTTTTGTAATACCCGAATGTTAAGTTTTTTTAATATTAAAAAAGCCCGCAAATGCGAGCTTTATTTAATGGCGATTATATACAAATTCGCCAAGTTATCACAAATATGCCATAACCCGTATATACAAGCAAGCACTACTTTTTGAGTAAACCAGAAATAAGATTAGGGTAGCGGCCAGAGATAAAGGCTAATCCACACTTGGTATCTTGTTGGATCTGGATAATTGACGTTTCTCTATTGGTAGCAATTTCTCTTACTGACTCATTCATAACAAAGCGTGCCCAAACTACATCCATCCACTCTTGTAATGGTTCACTCTCAATCTGCCGTATATCTAAAATTATTCGTTGAAATGCTCTTGCCTCATTATCGCTTATTTGACAGGTCACTCCACGGCGTACAACTGGTTCTCTAAAGCTTTCATCATTCATGTATTTTGCAATAAGCTGTTCACGTTGCTTTTGATTCAATTTACGCGTGGGCAATGACTTGTAGACCAGCCGCTTAACTTCAGTATTGCCATTCATCCAGGCACCAAATTGACGGAACCAGTCCTCAGTACTAAAACGCGCCCAATCCGTTGTTTGCATAATTGTCACCGCTGCATTCATCACTTAAAGTCCCCTAATAACCTTTCAATCTGCCGAACTGCCAAACCGCTTTTCACTTGCTCTGTACTAAACCGTAAAATCTGATAACCCAGCACTGTAGCCGCGTTATACTTTTCTATATCGTGAATAAACCCTTTACCCCGTGTATGCCTGCCACCTGTCCAGATCCCGCCTTCCACCTCGACTAAAATCTTTGTTCCTGTAATATGAAAGTCTGCTCGCCATTGCCGTTTTGGGTGAAATTTATATTCCTGCTCAAAACTGATTCTGAGTGCTTTAAGATCGCTGGCCAGCTTTGCCTCACCCTCACTTGTAACCCGCTCCCCCTTCACTTTGTTCTGCCGCTTGGCCTTTTTAGGTGTCTTTGTGCCGTATAATTTTCGATACTCAGCCACCGAAATGCTTGTCATTGGCACCTCGCAATGTCACAACCCTTTCGTAGGAGCGGTTTAGATTCTCCTCTACCGACATTCCTTGCTGAAATCCAATTTCTAAAATTTTAATTTGATGTGAAAAATCAAAATAACCTTTGCTGAAAAATCCCTTAACCAATTCAAGCACAGCAACCAGATGGTGTTTTGTGTCGGAGTTGTAGAGTGCTTCTACTTTTTTAAAATCACTTAAAAATTTAAAATGCTGCTTATCAGCTTCTCGAAAGCCCACGCCGATATTTAGCCACTCCCTTGTCACAAGATCAGGACACCACTGCACAATTTGCCAAGTTCCTTTAATCATGACTCACCTCGCGAGGCTTTTTGGTCACCACCCTCGAAGGCAGTGTTTTCAATAGTTTGAGCTGTATTTTCAAGGTTTTGGTCACCCCCCCTTTCCAGCCTTTTCTGCCCACCCACAACCTGTTCCACAATGGTCTTAATGGCCTTAAGCGTTAATTCAGGATCATCACATGGCACAACAAATAGGCTTGCAATCATCTGAATCTTCTTGGCGTACTTGCGAGTATCATCACGATACTTGTTGCGCTCACGATCCAAATTTTCATTAAAGGCCAGCAGTTCCGCATGTTCTTTTTGAAGCTGCTCGAGATTCATTTCCAGGTAGTAATTCACACCCCACCCCCTAATCGAGCATCAGCCCAATTGCATTCGATTGATGCCAAACCGCCATGATTAAGACGAGACCAAAGCCGATCTCCTAAATCATTTTTAAGCTCTTGTAAGGTTAAATTAGAGACAATCATTGATGCCTTATTTGCGTCATAGCGGGAATAAAGAACTTTATGAACTTTTTCTAAGCGCCAGCTTTCACGATCATGTAGCCCATATTCATCCACGATCAGCAGGTCATACTCGCTATAACGGCGTATGGCACAAGGTTCATTGTCATCAGGTCGATAGCGAGCCTCAGCAATATCATTGACCAGATCTTCACTGGTGATATATCGAACCTTCAGACCATGATTGAGCAGCGTACGAGCCGTTGCACAGGAAAGATGCGTCTTACCAGTTCCCGTATTGCCACACATAACGAAATTACACACCTGCTTGGCCATCATTCGTCTGGAGAAAGACACAGATTCTTTTAGTGCATTTGCCTGTGACGGGTTGTCGCTACAAATAAAGAAATTTTTGAAACCTGAATTTTGATGTCTTAAGGGAAGCATTGCACCTGAAAAGTGTTTAGCCCTGACCATTTGATCTACTTGCTTCTGGTGCAGCTCATTGGTTTTTTTCACCAGCGTTTTGGCGCATTCAGGACAGATAATATTCCCTCCCATAACAACCATAAGTACGCTGTGTTCAGCACAAAATTGATTAGTTTTTGCCAAAGGCGTGTTTAACAGAGACATTGCATTCATACGAAGTCCTCTGGAATTTCTACAAATTCAGCCTTACCGGTCATGACCGGTTCATTTTTCCACTTGTCATTTACATTGAGATCAGGTGTTTTGTGGTTTGAGTTCTTTGGTTGAGCAAGAGGTGTTTTTTGCTGACGCTCGATCCACTCAAAGGCTTTACCCAAAATCTGGTTTTTCACCATCTGGTGTTTATGTGAGTAAGCATCTTGAAGTTTGATGATCAAAATATTGAGTTCATCTTGAGAGATTGGTTTAAGACCTCCCATCTGTAATCTTGTATTTACGTCGACCAGAGAGAGATCAAACCGTGAATCTTGATCGTTTGAATTTTCTTGATGCGATATTGTTTGTGTATTTTCTTGCTCTTGCTCCTGTTCCTGCTCCTGTTCCTGCTCTTGGCTTGGAAGGGGCTTGGAAGGGGCTTCGTTTTCTACTGGTTTTTTAGTGGTATTTTCTCGCTTTTCAGTCATGCAAAATGCTTGGCTGTATTTGTTGTAAAAGCTTTCCAGATAAGGGTTTGAAGGTAATGAGTTATACTCGTTTTGAACCCCAATACTGCGCTTATCAGTGTTCTTCAATTTATCGGCGATCTGGAAGCGAGCCATCTCATGCACCCACACCATTTCAGAAGCCTCGTCATAACTACAAAAACCAGCTTCGCAAGCCCATTTAAGCCCCTTCGATGCCCCTTCGATGCCTAGTCCAGTTTCATGGGCGACATATAGAAGAGGCATGTAATAAAGGCCTAACATGTTGGCATGTGGGCAAGTCATTAAGTAAATACAAACTACAATAGCCTCTGGACTTTTTCTCAACTGCTTGCCAGTTGAGCCAGTCCAAAAGTGTGGCGATACTTTTGCATATTCACGCATAGCTTTTAAGCTCCTTTGATGGGACTTGCAAGGGGCTTACAAGGGGTGTAGATTCTTTTAAAAACCTAAGAGACTTAGAAAAATGGCCCTTATTCCACAACAAAATGCTATTGATGTTTATGCATCTAAAGAGGACCGCAGTATCACAATTACTGAAGAAAAAGGTTTTTTTAACAATCAAAATGGTGAGCTTGAAGATGCACACGTGACTATTGATGTTGCACATGTAGACACCATTATTCGCGCCCTTGAAGAGGCCAGAAAACAAATTCTTGGAGATTGATTGCTTTACCCCCTTACTAGCACTTAGTGAGGGTTTAATATTTCTTGCTCTAGCCACAGCTTACTCTCCCATCCTAGGCTTCACATAGCCTCCAAATGCTTCAACCGTTCCTGATTTCACCAGACTCGCCACCACTTCATTGGCCATCCAGTCATTAATACGGCAACGGCGCGCCAGCTGCTCAGCCAGATCAGTTTTTCGTACAGCGGCGTTGTTTACATCCTGATTTCGTACACGTAGATTGTTTTGATTACGCTTAAACAGCTCATCAAGAATTCTTAAAGCCGGATCATAGAAAGACTGTACTTGTTGCAGATGTTTATAATCAGCGTTATTGATTGCAGAGTTCATAGGGCCTCCTGCTGTAATGAAGACACGAACAGAGCTACAGGTTCGACAAAGCAGCGTTTGGCCTTACGACTTTTCAAAAGAGGTTTAGCCATTGAACTGCTTTTATCCTGTTTCAGATCAACAGGTTTGCTATTGCTAGCGAGTTCTGATAAATTCTTTTTCATAATTCATTCATGCCTGTATGAGTTAGAAAAAGCCTGATTTCGCACGTCAGGCTTTTTCATTTTTTACGGTTTGTGTAGTAGCGGTATATTTCTGCATTTGCTTGTAAGCTGCTTGATCAGCCGCTTTAGCAAACTCAATAATTCGTGTAAAAATACCGTGAATCTCTTCATACTCTGCCGGTGTAATCACACCATCTTCATAAGCTTCATAGACTTTCTGGTTGGCCTGCCCGTTACAGATATTTGCCTGCATCATGGCTTCGATCACAGATAACTCTCGATGCTTGTCGCCTTCGCAGCCTGTCGGGATTAGCGCGAGATTCAGTTTGTGCGCCCACACTTTAAGTACCGCCGGGTTTTCTGTGAATTCGAGCATGGCCTCAAATTTTTTAAGACTCGGCTGATAATCCATATTCGGATTGCCGTAATTCAGAACAGTTTTATGAGAGTCGCCCAGTACTTCAGCAATTTGTTTTGCATCAATACCTGGTGTGTGACGGATCATCTTGTACAGTGCAGCTTGTGCTTCTTTGCTAAATTCCATCTGTGAATCCTTCTGTTTATTCACGTTTATAAAAAATGTCTATCAGTTGATAATTTAGTTATGCAGAGAGTGGTTGGCTTCTTAAATAGTTAAAATCCACTTCAGGACATAAGTCATCGCAAGAAATTTCTCCCTTGCTCTCTCTGTCAATATTTATTGCTAAAGCTGCACTACAATTGCGATTGCCGTACATGACCAATTTCAAATAGCCGAGAGACGTACCGCACTTAGCTGCAAAATCTTCTCTATGCTGGTCAGAAGGCATTCTTTTAATGTAGTCAATTAGCGTGGGGATGGGTGTTTTCATTGCTAATCCTAATGATAAACAAATTATCTTTTAATGTTATCTTTTGATAATTTATTTTGCAATAGGCTAATTAGCATTATTTAGGGGCAATTGTTATCATTTGATAATATTGGTTAGCTTATGAATTCTATAGTTATGAATGTGAAAGAAATTCGCAGAAAAAACCTGCGTAACCTTATAAGCAAGCTGATAGCAGATAAAATTTTTGAAAGACAAGATGACTTTGCTGCAGCTGTAAAGATAGATAAAACCTATTTATCACAAATGCTTATGGAACCTGAAAAGAAAGGTTCTAGAGGGGTAAGTGAAGCTAAAGCTCGCCAAATAGAAGAACATCTAAATTTGGAAGATCATTTTCTTGATCGATTAGATGACTCCAGTCCATTCGGTGATAGTAAAGTTCAAAATGGTGTAATCAGACCTATTACTGGTGACGAAGATATAGATTCTCGTTTTGTAATTGTGCCTATGTATGATGTAAAAGCTGCATGTGGAATGGGTTACGAAAATGAAGAAGAACTAATTAAAGGCGGTCTTGTGTTTAAGGAAAGCTTTTTACGTAAGAAAGGGCTTTCATTAGTAATGAATGAAACAGGTATTATCTGCGGTGATGGTAATAGTATGGAACCCACTATTAACCATAATGACGCAGTACTGACGGATCTTAGGGTAAAGACCATTGATGAGGTTATAAGTGGTAAGGTTTATGCCTTTGTTGCTAATAAAGAACTTAGAATTAAAAGAATCTTTAAAAACATCAATGGTAGTTTACGTATCTCAAGTGATAATCCTGACAAGACAACTTACCCAGATGAAATTATTAATAAAGAAGATTTGGACGCTATACAAATTACTGGTTATGTAAGATGGCGTTGTGGGGAAGTCTAATAATTTAAAAAAATTACAAAATTAGCCCGATAAATTATCGGGCTTTTTTATTATCTTTTATATCAATACATTATCAAAATTATCTAAAAAAGATAAATTAATTTATCATTTGCTATTGCTAACAAAATTATCTTTTGATAAATTTATTCTCGTACCCAATAAAAAAAGCCCGCTACTGACTGGAAATCAAACGGGCTTTTCTAACACACGAGGCCATTATGAAACAAAAACCTATTCAGAGTCAAACGACTCAGATTCTCTTTCAAGAACCTACTCAGGAAGAGATGTACGGTAAACCCCGTTCTATCTTCGCTGACCTTTGCACTTTTCTTTTATTGTTAAGCCTGTTCATTGGCTTGGTCGCAATGCTCCGCAGCTGTGCAGATGATGCAGAAACTCAGGCAGTCCAAGCCCATGCCTATAACGCGAAGTTCTCTAAAACTGATTCTGCTTTAGTTCAGGTTGTGGAGGCTCACTAATGACAACTTCTACTCAAACATTTTCTGAATACCTGGGCGGCTTTGAGCAAGGTCACATGACTATGCGTCTTGGCCATACCGTCTACGTTGAACAAGGCAAAGATATTTGCATTGAAGACCGTCAAACCGGTGAGCTAGTAAAAGTCACTCTTGAAGAGCATGTGGCCAAGCCCTGGATTCGTAAAAACTTCGAACGTGAACGCGCATTCCAGCGCCGCAAGGCTTTAGCGATTGGTCTGCAAAAATCACATATTCCTTCATATGACCGCAAAGCATATAAGCGTCGTATGGGCTGGGTTGGATCGAGATAAGGGGAAATATCATGGCGATTAATATTATTCCAGCGGATCAGCCGCTACTGGTACAGGCCATTATTGTTTATTTGTACGCAGATCCGGGCCTAGGTAAAACTTCAATTGGCTTTACAGGCGATAAGGCTATTTCTTTTGACTTTGATAAAGGTTCACACCGTACTGGTGAACTGCGTCGCGGTGCAGTTGTCCAGGTGAATCAGTGGGCTGACGTGGCCAATCTGACTATGCAGGACCTGGAACCTTTTAAGACCATTGTAATTGATACCGTTGGTGCAATGCTTGAAAGCATCAAGACACATCTGATGCTGAATACTACCAACAAACAGAAAGATGGCTCACTGAAACTTAAAGCCCAAGGCTTAGCTAACAATATCTTTAAGCAATATGTAAATACCCTGATTGCCTCAGGTAAAGATGTGGTTTTCATCGCCCATGCATCAGAAGATCAGAATGGAGATCAAGTAATTTACCGGCCAGATCTAGGGGGTAAGAACCGCAACGAGCTATACCGTATTGCAGATGTAATGGGGTATCTCACTACTGTACAAACAGGTGAAGGTAAGCATGAACGGGTAATTAGCTTTAGACCATGCCCTACTCATCATGCCAAAAATGCAGGTGGTTTAGGTGGTGAAACTGGTGAGGTCTGGGTGCCTGATTTGAAAGCAAACCCATCTTTTCTAGCGGATCTGATCAAGCAGGCGAAGGATCATATTAACACCATGACACCTGAACAACTGGCAACGATGAAGGCTCAGGAAGATCTAGACAACTGGATTCAAAGCTGTTCCGAAGCTCAGTATGCCAGCGATTTAAACCAGCTTACTGAGGCTATAGATGATAAGCACCATTATTACAAAAATATGCGTATTGAACTGGTTCGTAGAGCTATGGAACTTAAGTGTAATTTCGATAAACAACGTAATGCCTGGGTAGATCCAGAAGAATTCTTTGGTATTGATGAACAACAACTGGCCGAACTCCAAGACTTCATTGATAAGCGTGGACTGGATGCGAAAACCGTGTGTGAACATCTTGGTATTGATGCACTTAACCAAATAGAAGCCAAACGCCTGTCAGACATTCAAAAAGAAATTGAACAATTAGCAAAGGAAGTACTTGCATGAATATTTTAAATAGCAAAGAAGCGTTTGAAGCAATGATGGCTGGCCGCAAAATTATGTGCCGCGCCGTTGGTGAATTGATAGATTTCGATGATCTGGATCGTTTTCCTGCTACGGTTTTCGCAATGCCAGGCCATGAGTTTTGCATCAAGATTGAAACCATTGATGTGGCTGGTACTACGTTCACCAAGCCTCTAACGCTTGATGATGTTCGTGAAGGACAAGACATTTATGTTATCAACACTTATGGCTCATCAATCTATGCTGTTGAATTTGGAAAAATGACTTGTACCGCACTCATTGATTCTATCAATAGCGGATTTGCACAACGTGATGCTGAAAATGCAAAGCTACATTTACAAGCTTTATCTAAGATTTTAGGCCATGAATTAACTGGTGATGTACGAGTTGTACGACTTGGTGATGAGGAAAAACCTAAAAAGAAACGCTCAACCAAAGTTAAAAATGATGTGGACCAGACCAGCGAGCCTGCTGGTCCAGGTGACACCATACCGAGTATTGAAAAGTCGGTTGAAGCTGAGCCTGTTCAAGTGGCAGAGAAATGGATAGATCCAGAAGAACTGAAAAAGCAGTACTTACTTCGCTTGCATAAGCTCACCACTACTGAAGAAGTAATGCAGCTGCGTTATGAAATAAATCCTGACAATCGCTTAAGCAAAACTCAGATTAATTATTTAAACGTAGCAGCTGAGCAGCAGATTGCAAAAATTGAAAAAGCTGCAGCTGAACAAGCTACTACACCAGCAGAAGAAATTGAAGAAAAGACAATAAGTGTAGATGAGCTCAAGCGTTTACAGAAAGAAGCTGAGGCTTTAATTCAAGAGAAAAAGCAAACTGCTGAGACTACAGAACAGCCTATTCATATCTTCAGCGCCACCAAACGTGACCAGATGATTGAGCACATTTTAAATCTGAACACGACTGAAGCATTAGAAAAGTATGCACCGGCTATCACTGCCGCAAAGCCTTCAATGCATCCTGAGCATCATATTGCTGTACTAAATGCTTACTCAAAACGAAAGGTCACTTTAGATCAGTTGGATCTGCTGTCTACTGATGGAGCACAGGAAGCATGAGATACCAGTATTCCTCTATGACTCGGATTCTAACCGTATACGGCTGCAAGATGGATCACATCTTTACCAATGTCGGCCTGTTTGAAATTGAAGCTCTTATCACTAACGCAAAATTTAAAGAAGCCAACTGGAGAATGTAATGAATTCAGCAGCAGATTTAAGAAGACTTGAAGAACAAAATCATCTTCAGAAAGCTAAACAAAAGGTAGTTGATGCTCTTAACAATGATCCAATGGGGCTATCAATTGCTCAGTTAATGACTGTATGCCGACTGAGCATAAAGACAGTCAAAAATATCTTATCAACTATAGAGGTAACTCAAGAAGATGGGGTGTATTTTTTAAATAATGTACCACGAGTTCAAGTTCAAACTTCGGCCATAGAGAAGCCAGAACCAGAACCAGAACCAGAACTAGAACCAGAACCAGAACCATTGAAAGCCAAACGAAACATACAAGCTGAAATATTGCAGCTATTAAAGAAAAACCAGAATGGTCTGCTTGGAGAAGAGATTATTCAAACTTTAGCTGTAACTGATAAGCAATTTGCCAATGCACTCTGGATGTTAAAAAAGACTTATAGCATTCAACGTACTGGTGTTACTGGATCGTTTCATTACAAGCTTGTTAGTGAAGAAGCACTTTGTAAAATTGAACAGACTTCTACACCGGAAACTGAAATTAAAGCAGAAGAAGTTCAAGAAGAAAAATGGAAAGCTTTTGTTGATATGCCAGTAAATAAAACTGAAGAAAGCCACTCTTTATCAGCTTTAGAAGTTTTTAAGTCAAAAATTAAGACCGTAGTCATTAGCAAAAGTGAATTAACTCTACACCATGAACAGGTTAATAAGCTGCTCACGGATCTATTTGGCTTAGAAAAAATTGAGTGGCTTATCGAAGGTGAGAAGCTGGTCGGCATCCACTTATCCCATGAAAATGTCACTTAAATATTTAGAGCTACTTCTCTACTTAAATAAATAAGTAGAGAAGTTTTGAGACTTAATTTTCTATTTTAATAAAATATTGGTGGTGTGATGGATATTTCAGAAGAAGATTACAAAAAAGCGGTTGCGGTGGTTAGAAAGTGCTTAAGCGGTAGTGTTTCAAACCTTCAGCGAAAACTTTATTGGGGTTATGGACGAGCTGCCTCGGCTATAGATCGTATGCAGGATGAGTTTATTGTGAGCCCAATGTCTGCGTCTGGCCGTCGTGATGTTTACCCCGAAGAAACACATGAGCTATGGAAGGAATTACAAACAGCCAAAGCTCAAGCGGTGCCGAATTGGATTGATTATGAAAAACAATCACCGCACATCAATGGACGTTATCAAATTTTTATCGAAGGTGAGCAAATAGCAGCTGACTGGGAAAATCATTTTGGTTTTTCTTGCCCTATTAGCGGTGAAGCATTAATTCAGGAAAAGATTACTCACTGGTCTGCGCTAGGTGAAGATCCAAAGGAGCCAGCCAATGATTAAAAATTTTGAAGAACAAAAAGTTCGGCTTTATTTGTCGATAGGTTATGCAGCATCAGCTCGCGAAGATAGTGTTTATTTAAAAGATTATATAAATGAGAGTGACTGGAATGCTTTGAATCCTACTGAACAGGAAAATTTCTTGTATGAGGAAATTTTAAAAGATTGGGAGTCAGATCATTTAGATAGTTCAGCAAGTTTAGAGGAGGTACTTTAAATGGCCCGTTTAACAAAGTTAGCTCGAATGAGTGCAGAGGAAAAAGCTGCGGCTAAAAAAGAGTTTGAAGAAGCATCTAGTGAAAGCTATTTTCCGCCTGAAGTAATTGCCTTGGCTTTTGGTGTATCAGAAGCATGGCTGCAAAAGACTAGAAGTAATGGAGATGGCATCCCCTTCTCTAAACCTCGTGGCCTACGGCGAGTCCAGTATCAAAAGAAAGATGCTTTGAGATATTTTGAAAGAAGTAAATTGATAAGTACTTCAGCATGAATCATCATAAGCACCTTCGGGTGCTTTATTTTTACCCAATCAAAAATAGACCATAAATAGACTTTACCAGTAAAAAATAGACTGATTTCTTAAAATAGACCCATAATAAACCCAATAATTATTGCTTGATAAAGTCCTGTATTGCTCTATAGTGTTATAAGCCTAAATATATAATAATCAATAGTAAATTATACTGTTCTATAGAGTCCGGTATTGCTCTGTATGGTCTAAAATCAATCTATTTTTTTAGATAACTCTGAACTTTAGGGTTCAAGGGTAACGACATGCAGCGGCATCACCGGAGACACCAGTTTTCACTAAAATAATTTAAGCTTTAATAATTTATAAAAACTATCTTTGACTTCTGACTGGAAAAGATAGAAAAGGTTTTATTTCTTTTAATACAAACATACTTTGCATTTCTTTTATACCCGGTAAACGCCTGATCACTGACATTGAAAATTCAGCGTAAGTATCCAGATCGGGAGAAACGACCTGTAATAAAAAATCTGCATCCCCACCAATACTATAACAAGCTACTACATGCTCTAAAGCGATTACTTCTTCTTCAAATTTCCTTGCCTCTTTTTCACTATGGCTATCAATAGAAACCCTTATAAAAACCATCACACCTAGACCTATTTTCTTTCGGTCAATAAGCACGCCATAACCTTTAATAACTTGTGCTTCTTCTAGCTGCTTCACTCTTCTCCAGCACGGCGATGTTGACATACCAATATATTCCGATAGTTCAAAATTGGTAATTCGTGAATCTGCCTGTAAACACTCCAGAATTCTGGCATCTGTCTTATCGATTTGCATATGGGTATAATATTTCCAATAAATATAATAAAACTTAAATTTATACCTTAATTTTCAATTTTAATAGAATAAATAGATCATTTTTTTCTGTGATTTTATAGAAAAATAAAACCAGGTTCTTATTTGATTCTTTATAGTATGGATATTCTAACCCAGATTTTCACCTACAGTTTAACGCTAGCATTGGCAGCTTTCCTGCCTGGACCAGGCATGACGGGGTTAATGTTTAAGACACTTAGCCGAGGCTATTGGAGTGGCATATTGATGCTTCTAGGTCTGATTACAGGAGATATTATTTTTTTATCTATTTCTATTTTTTTTATTTCTTATCTTACTCAATTGAGTTCCAATTTTTCAGCCTATATTGTCATTATCTCATGCTTTTACTTATTATTCATCGCCTATAAATTCTGGATGTTCAATGAAAATCTTGTTCAAGAACAGGCTATCCTGGATGTAAATAAAACTTTCTCAACCTATAGAGACGGTTTACTGATTACTCTTAGTAATCCTAAAACCATTTCATTTTATCTTGCCTTGGTCCCTGCTATTTTTGGGTTAAACTCGCTTCAACAGTATAGTTTATTACTTATTATTATCACGGTTATTACTCTCTCAATTATTGGCAGTCTCTATATATTTTTCTCATGGAAGATAAAGAAAATTCTTAAAAATATCAAAATACAAAGAATACTGTTGAAAAGCCTTTCTTTAATGATGAGCTTCTTAGCTGTAGTCATGCTTTATAAAGAGGTTATCCTGCTAAATTAACGAATTGATTTATAAATAACTTCTAGATCTTCAGGTTAGCTTTCTATAGACATTGTTTTAAGTCGCTATATAAAGCTAACAAAGCGCCTAGGTATATTTGTTGGCCAGATATGGGGACATGAGGAACAGATTCCAGCTAGCCGACTGATTTAAGCAATGATCAATCATAGCGCTATCGCCTGATCCATTTCTGCTATAAAAGGTCTTCCCATATGAAATACCCTAAACTAAAGCCGACCAGTGCATAAAGCGTAATAATAAAAAATACAAAGCTTGCCTTATTTTTCTTTTTAAAAAAATTCATACTGATACCCCAGCTTTTAACCCGATTTGCACCATCTTAACGCATTTTTACAGATTAGCGCGACCATAAAAAGTCCTGTTCAGCATTTAAATTCTCTGGTCACTTTAGATGAAGCTTAATTTTTTATCTTTAACAGTAGCCACAGACTCAAACTAATCCGTTTTAATTTTCAGATTGTTTTTAGTCTATTTAAAAAGCTCAAGGCCCATTCGCCCAATCAAAAATATAAGAAGAACAAGAAAAAAAATACGGATAAAACCACTACCATATCGCAATGCCAAGATAGTCCCGACTAGGGAGCCTAAGTCATTGCAGATGCCTACAAAGGCACCAATTTTCCATAATACATGGCCTGCAGGAATAAAAAACAATAATGAGGCAGTAAATGTTCCCAGATTTACAAGCTTTGCAGATGCTGAAGCATTAAGGAAATCGAATGAAAAAATTCTAACAAACAGGAAAATTAAAAAACTACCACTGCCTGGACCAAAAATTCCATCATAAAAGCCAATCAATCCACCAAAAAGTATGCCCAGACCAATTTCTTTTTTACCATACTGTAGCTCAGTATGAATTTTTCCTAGATCTTTTTTAATAAAAGTATATATTGCAATCAGAATCAATAGACAAAAAACAATATATCTCATTAATTCTTTAGGAATAAGGGAAACAGACATTGCCCCTAGAAAAGCAAAGGTAAAAGCTGAAATCATAGTTGGAAATATCAGCTTCCAAACTATTTTCACTCTTTTTATATAAGTAAAAATAGATGAGAAAGTGCCCGCCAAGACAGCAATCTTGTTAGTTCCAAATATGGTAGTCAAGCTATATTGGGGTAAAGCATGTATTAGTGCTGGTAACTGAACGAGGCCACCGCCGCCCACTGCCGCATCAATTAATCCTCCACAAAAGGCAAACAAACCCAAAAAAATAAGAGTAATATCCAATACAGCCCTCCTCAAATATTAGTTTTTAACTTTTTATGATCAGCCTTTGGCTTTAGTTATTTATAAATATCTTTCTACTTCCCTATATCAATATCGCCCTAGAAGTAAAATTTAATTAAAGCAGGATATTAAAATATAATAAAAAATCTGAATTTTTATAATCAATATATCTAATTATATTTTTACTTGGTTTATCTCAGAAATCAAAGTATATTAAATATTGCTTTTAAACTACAAAATATTTTACAACCAAATGAATTTAAAAGAAATATTTTATATTATTTTCTTCTTATGGTTCGGGCTTTTCATTGCCTATATTTTCTGGAAAATAATTTTAAAAGATTTATTTTATAAAATAGTTCTCTATAGAAGAGGAGTAGTTACAATTGCTGAGCTCAGCTATGTACTAGATTCTGCTATTTATGTACAGTATCGCCCTCTATTTTATATGAGATTCAAATTTAAAATATCATCCGGTGTAGTAGAAAGTCCAAATATCAAAGTCATTATAAATAAAAAGGACATCCCACTTTATCATGTCGGAAATAAAGTTAAGATTAAATATGATCCTAAAAATTTAAGTAATATTAAAATAGTAGACAATATTCTATAGTTTTA
>NZ_JFCC01000051.1:0-20768 GCF_000582925.1 Acinetobacter sp. 1294596
GGGCATTAACAGTGATATTCTGCAAGTCATCCTCAATCTGCATCATCCGATGCTGTAAAGCACGCTGCTCGCTTTTCCTCTCCTGATAGGGAATAAACCCAGTTTCCTGGCGCATCTCAGGCTCAGCCATGACTTTTAATACTGGCAGTTCGACACTTTGTGCAAAAACTGCTGTCGAAGCATTTATGCTAAAAACCATCAGAACAATGTATTTAAAGAAGTGCATAACTATGTCACTCCAGAGCTGGTATCAGTTCAATATATGATTCATTTTTTTCATTTTGTATAAGAATTAACCATCAATTCTGTTACGCTCAGTTAAATCAGTATCTGAATATTAATAAAGACCGCTGATTTTGCCCTTTAGCTATATTCATCATTTTTAATCAGCATAAAAAAAGCCCCATACAGTATATGGGGCTTTTCAAATATGGTGGCGTGAGGCAGGATCGAACTGCCGACACACGGATTTTCAATCCGTTGCTCTACCGACTGAGCTATCGCGCCGATGTGGGGCGTATTAAACAATCTAATTAACTGATCGTCAAGTCTTTCCTTTATAAAAATATTTAAAAGATTATTTTTCATGCAAAATCAAAAAGATTGAACAAGCAGTAATAGCGAGACTAATAAACTTAACATCCTCTTAAGCTATATTTGCCTAGTTATATCTTTACAGTTTACCTAGATGTGCCAAGCAACGATGGATAGCCCCACAGCCTGGGTCAAACCTTTTGACTTCTTTTGCCTCTTCATAGCGGCAGACTTCACTGACCAGACGTTCAGCAACTCCACGACCGCGATTTGCCGGATGTACTACGATATATTCCAGAGTCTTACTCTCCCCTTGTCCCGTACACCAGATTGCACCTATAATTTTGGTATTAAACTCTGCTGTATACAACGTTGTATACTGGGCCAGATGCTGTTCAAGTTGCTCGACCGCATCCTGCCCGTCTCCGAATTCGGGACTGGTGTCATACAATCGCTCAAGCTGACTGCGGACTTCTGCATTTTCTAGAGAAGTATGAGCATGTACGGTAATAGGCATTGATTAACCCTCCTGAGCAATCTAATATGCTGTGGCTTTGACCTTGATCAACACAGCGCAAGTTTTCACATCAAACATTTTTGACGTTTTTGAGGAATGTGTCCATGACGCAACGTATCAGTGAAGTGGTAAGAAATACTAACGAAACCAAGATTCGAGTTCGTCTCAACCTTGATGGTACGGGTCAGGGCACCTTAAATACTGGCATTCCCTTTTTAGATCATATGATTGATCAAATCAAGCGTCATGGTCTTTTTGATATTGATATTCATTGTGATGGTGATCTGGAAATTGATGACCACCATACAGTAGAAGATTGTGGTATTACGTTAGGTCAGGCTTTTGCCCAGGCACTGGGTGATAAAAAGGGATTGCGCCGCTATGGACACTTTTATGCGCCACTGGATGAATCACTGTCACGTGTTGTAGTCGATCTCTCTGGCCGTCCGGGTCTGTTTATGGATATTCCATTTACCCGTGCCCGTATTGGCAGTTTTGATGTAGACCTGTTTTCTGAATTCTTCCAGGGCTTTGTCAATCATTCCTTAATGACCTTGCATATCGACAATCTGAAAGGGAAAAATTCACACCACCAGATTGAAAGTGTATTCAAAGCCTTTGCACGTGCCCTGCGTATGGCATGTGAAGTCGATCCACGTGCAGAAAATACTGTGGCCTCAACTAAAGGTAGCCTGTAATGACCCGTATTGCTTTACTTGACTATGGCATGGGCAATCTGCACTCAGCCGCGAAAGCACTAGAGTATGTGGGTGCTACTGTTGATGTCACCAATGACCCTAAACTCATTGCTCAGGCAGATAAAATTGTGTTCCCCGGTGTTGGGGCAATGCGTGACTGTATGCAAGGTATGCATGAAGCCGGAATTGATGATGTTGTTAAAAATGCAGTATTCAATAAACCGGTTCTAGCTATATGTGTCGGCATGCAGGCATTAATGCAATATTCTGAGGAAAATGGTGGCGCCGATGCCTTGGGTATTTTCGCAGGCGCAGTGAAGCGTTTTCCTGAGATTGAAGGTTTAAAAGTTCCCCACATGGGCTGGAACCAAGTTAAGCAGACTGAACCAAGTCATCCAATGTGGAAAAATATTGCTCAGGATAGCCGTTTTTATTTTGTGCATAGTTTTTATGTCGAACCACAGAACCCTGAACTGGTTGCGGCAACCTGCCATTATGGACTGGACTTCTGTACAGCTATCCAAAAAGATAATCTATTCGCCACCCAATTTCATCCAGAAAAAAGCCATACTGCCGGTCTACAGTTACTTAAAAACTTTGTGGACTGGAAGATTTAAACAGGTCTAAAACCTTTTACCATAGCTCATCATCAGGTGGGCCTTTTTATTGTAATTCAGCTTTAAACCTATAGTTTAGAAGTTTTCACTTTTCCTTTTGTTCAAGCTTGTTTATGATGCCTACTGCTTTAAACAAAAACTTAATAAAAACATTAAGGATTATAAAAAATGACTTCCAGTTTCAGTTCAACTACAGATTCACCTTTAAAAGCACATGGCCGTTTTGGACGTCTGTCCTTTTTAGGATGGAACATGCTGATGAGTTTCGGCGTTATCCTGCTTGTTTTCTTAATAGGGCTTTTTGCACCGGGTTTATTTAATACTGCTGAGGGTGCAGAGAACATCTCTATACCTGGTCTGATCATGATGGGGATCTTGTATATTGTCCTGATATACTTTAGCTTTATTTTTACCATTCGGCGTCTGCA
The DNA here is from genome assembly GCF_000582925.1 of Acinetobacter sp. 1294596. Taxonomy (NCBI): domain Bacteria; kingdom Pseudomonadati; phylum Pseudomonadota; class Gammaproteobacteria; order Moraxellales; family Moraxellaceae; genus Acinetobacter; species Acinetobacter sp. 1294596. Next base: position 2,795 of record NZ_JFCC01000051.1, read on the forward strand.
TGACCGCAATCATACCGGCTGGTTATCACTGCTGATGCTAGTACCGCTGGTGAATCTGTTTTTAATATTATATCTGTTCTTTGCCCGTGGTGATGAAGGCATAAATAACTATGGACCGCCGCGTGCAACCGCAACTTGGGAAAAGGTGCTAGGCTGGTTATATATAGTAATTGTTCCACTCGGAATTTTAACAGCTATTGCTGTTCCAGCTTATCAGGACTATGTACAAAAAGCACAATATAGCCAGCTTGAAATACAGCAACGGGCTGAATAGCAGGCCTATACTCAAGCCATGTATCGGCTGAAGTATTATAAATAGTTGATACTTTTACTCGGGAGCTTTTTTTATGCCTGAAAGCACTGAACTTCCTCTGCTCCCGAATAAAGAAGAAATCAACAAGCTTCCTCTCTTTAAAAATTTAGATGCTTCACATATCTATGTGCTTAGCAGTCTGAAAGACTGTCTACCTCTGCAATATGAATTAGTTACGGCTACTGTAGTGGGTTTTGATTCAGAATCTAAACCGACTTTTAGACGTGGCGAGATTTCAACGGGTCCTCATCTTATCCAACTGGCCACTGCAGAAAAGGTGTTCCTGTTTCAGCTTAACCCAGACATCCTCAATTTTCTCAAGCCAATATTGGCAAATCAGAAACAGGTGAAGGTCGGTTTTGGTTTAAAAAATGATGTCCATCTTTTTCAGAAAAAAGGTATAGAACTGCAAAGTACAGTAGAACTCTCAAAATGCTTTTCTGCATTTGGCTTTAAACAGCCTGTAGGTTTAAAAAATGCTGTGGCCCTGCTATTCCAGCAAAATTTTCCCAAATCTAAAAAAATCAGTATGTCTGACTGGTCTAATATGCGTTTAAGCTCAGCACAAATCGGCTATGCAGCAGCAGATGTTTATGCAGCACTGCTGGTATTTCAGGAACTCAGAAAACGTAGCCTATTGCCTGAGCATACTTTACGGCTGCTTGAACAGGTGAACTGTTTAGACCAGTGATCGCGTCATGGTTATCCTGATTTTCTGTCTTATAAATGATGTGCTTGGTCTTATGTAAAGATAACTGCATCTATGAATAGAATTTTAATTGATCAGCAGCCAATCAGATAAGTGATTTGATATTCCCTTTAATTGCGGGACATAGTTACTAGTTCAGACTGGTAATAGCAGCTCAATTACCGCACCTTATCATTTGGATACTTAGCCTGAAGTTAATTGCTGAATTCACTTAATAACATGTTTGTTTTTATATAGAATGCCATACTGAATAATACAAAAACATAACTCTAAGCTGACAATATCTAGCCTAATTTAAGTCAGTCTTATTTTATTGATAGATAAAAATATAGCATTTAGAAAATTCAAGTTTATTGTTAAGATTAGACTAATAAAATTCAACAGGTTAAGCAAGGAGCGAAAGCATGCTGATCATCCCGGCAATTGATCTAAAAGATGGTAAATGTGTCCGTTTAAAACAGGGCCGTATGGAAGACGATACGGTGTTTTCTGATGATCCGGTAGCAACTGCACAGCATTGGGTCAATGAAGGGGCACGTCGTTTGCATCTGGTCGATCTGAACGGTGCTTTTGCAGGTACACCCATTCATAAACCTGTAGTTGAAGCTATTGTACGGGCACAACCAGAACTGCCTGTGCAGATTGGTGGCGGAATCCGCTCTCTGGAAACGATTGAACATTATCTTGAAGCCGGGGTGTCTTTCGTTATTATTGGAACTAAAGCAGTTCAAAATCCTGAATTTGTTGAAGAAGCCTGTAAAAAATTTGCTGGACGCATTATTGTGGGTATCGATGCCAAAGATGGTATGGTCGCTACTGATGGCTGGGCTAACGTTACTGATGTTAAAGCGACAGAACTAGCCAAACGATTTGCAGATGCGGGTGTATCCAGTATTGTATATACTGATATTGCACGTGACGGGATGATGCAAGGTGTAAATATTGAGCAGACTGTAGCCTTGGCCCAGTACTCGGGGTTACCTGTTATTGCTTCTGGTGGCGTAACCAATATGGAAGATATCCGTATGCTGAAAGACCAGCCAGGCATCTTGGGTGCAATCACCGGTCGTGCAATCTATGAAGGTACGCTCAGCCTGCGTGAAGCACAATTGCTTCTTGACGAGCAATCGCCTGTAGTGCTGTAAATATATAGCCAGATTTAAAGAGGCTATCTGGCCTCTTTTTTATATTAACTGAAACCTCTTTTTATAGTGTATTGCCGCTTTATAAATGAGCAGCAAGTAAAACAAAGTAAAAATATAATAACTGCTTATGAATAGGGTTTAACTGAAAACTAGCAAAGGTTGTATCTAGTGCAAGCTTATCGCAATATAGGCGGGCCTTAAAACCAAGCCAGATGTAATGAATACTGCAAATTTATCCAAACTCGCTTCCTCTTCGCTGCTGCCACAATTTGCCCTGATTCTGATAACAGTGATCTGGGGTGGAACTTTCCTGACAGTCCAGTTTGCTCTGAATTATAGTTCACCAATGTTTTTTGTAGGCTGCCGGTTTGCAGCCGCAGCTCTGGCGGTGCTGCTGCTATCCTGGAGAATTATGCGTGGCCTCAATCTGCGAGAGTTGTTAGCAGGCTTCCTAATTGGCTGCACCATTGCGATTGGATATGGTACGCAGACTATTGGTTTACAGACTATTAGTAGCAGTGAGTCAGCATTTCTTACGGCAGTCTATGTTCCGCTTGTTCCATTTTTACTCTGGATTATTTTTCGCAAAACACCACATATCATGACCTGGATAGGTGTCATTCTGGCCTTTAGCGGATTGGTACTCTTGACTGGCAATGGTTTTACACAGATCTCTTTTAGTTTTGGACAGGCGCTCACATTATTTGGTGCTATCGCCATTGCACTGGAAATTATCCTGATCGGCTATTTTGCAGGAAAGGTAGATTTGCGGCGGGTAACAGTTATTCAGCTGGTTTTTACTTCGGTGTTAAGTTTTATGAGCATGCCATTTCTGGGAGAGCACAGTATTCCGGTGTTTTCCTGGCAGCTTGCAGTAGCAGCTTTTGGTTTAGGAATAAGCAGTGCGATTATCCAACTGGTCATGAACTGGGCACAGCGTTATGTAGAGTCATCCCGTGCGGCAATTATCTATGCAGGAGAACCCATCTGGGCCAGCCTGTTTGGCCGGCTGGCAGGTGAGCGTCTGGCGCCATTAGCTTTACTAGGGGGTGCTCTGGTCGTTCTGAGTATTATCATAAGTGAATGGCGACCTAAATTTTTAGGTTCAAAAGATATAGAGCCTGTTACTGAAGATTTAAATACTTTAAATAATAAAAAAGCCTGATGTTTCAGGCTATTGAAATTAATTTAAAATCATTCATACATGGCTTTATTTTCATTTAAACGCAATAAACCTTTAATAGCACGGTATACAATCCATAGCCATGCCAACCCGATTACTCCTACACAAAAACCTGAGGCAAGTAGCAGAACTGAGGCAAAAGCATCGGCATTATTATCTGTAAACAGCAAAAAGATAAAAGGAATAAAAGCCACAATATTCCAAATCAGATACCACCAGAATGTCCGGATCTGCCAAGTAAAATGACTTTCATAGATACCGCCGCGCATCTGGTCCTGTTTAACATAATTGATCACCAGCGCCACTACAGCCAGCAAACCAGCTGTGAAAATCGCCAGAATATAAAGAATATACAGACTGAAAGTCAGACTGCGTCTTGAGTCATTCATGACAGTACCAGAATTCATTTATTTTTCCTTTTTTAAGTATGAATTTGAATCAATAGGGATTCAAAGGAGAAATCAGCCATAAAACCAACAGGATATTTAGAACTATAGTAATCCAATATATTTTTCGAAAAGGTTGTTTTTGTGTTTTATGTCGCAGTTTCTGTTGGGCTAACCAGGCAGCAGGCCACCCTCCCAGAAAGGATAATATATGTAGAGTCTGCTCAGATATACGGCGCCGTCCGGCCTGTGCTGCTTCTCTATCCTGAGCATAAAACCAGTAAGTTGCTACATTCATGAGCATAGTAAATAATAAAAGCAGTCCATTTATAAGACCACTCGCAGTCACTATACCCAACATTATAAAATAGACTGCGATCAGAAGCTGAAAGGGCTGCAAAGCTTTTTTAGATTGTGAACGTGTCTGCTGCCGGGCTGGTTTTTTACGGGCCTGTGCAGCTGTGAGATAGGTCACCTGCTGAGCACGATAGCGGCCCTGTGCATCCAGAATAACCAGATATTCTAGTGCACAACCAATAATTGGCCGGGGTCCAGGTCGGGCAAAATCCTTTATATGTAAAAATACCCGTCCTTTATCAGGCTCATTGGGTTGAATAAATCCATAACCTTTTTCATCAAACCACTCTACCAGTCGCCCCTGATCACGCATCATTTGCCTTACTTCCCGATAAGTGCCAGACGATTTTGTAGCATATTACGCATTTCTAGCGGGTCTTTTTGCAAGATATCCTCTCCACCTCGCTGTTCCTGCGCATTCTTCTGTGCTACTTGCAGACGCATTAACCAGAAACGGCAGGCTGCCATGGCCAGATAAACCGGCAGACAGGCTTTTTCATCTTCTGTCAGCATACGCACAGTCTGATAATTTTCCAGATAGGCTTGTACCCGTGTCTGATCAAGTTTCACCGCCGGATAATCGCTACAGAAATCATTAATCGTAATGGCAATATCAAACAGCAATTCATCATGGTTTAACTCATAAAAGTCCAGAATTCCCTTTAAAGTGTCACCCTCGAATAAGGTATTGTCACGAAACAGATCGGAATGAATGAAGCCAAGCGGGCGCTGCGGGTATTTAGCCTGAAATACTTCAAACTGCTGAAATACACTATCCAGTAAAAGCTGGTCTTGTACATCCATGTCGGGTCTTAGTTCAGCAGCAACCTGACTCCAGTAACTATGATTACGGTAGCTCTGGCGCTCAAAATCAAAATCCTGTAAAGCGACATGCAATTTTGCCTGTGCTCTGGCAACCTCAGCTGTCTGGGCAGTATTGGCCGGTATAGGGTGCTCTCCTACCAGTCGTGGTGCAATCTGGGCAGGCTTTCCGGCAATCTGGCCAATTGCAGCTTCAGCCTGTTTTAAGGGCACCGCAACTGGCAAATGTGCATTGCCCAGATGCTCAAGTACTGGCACCAGTTCACCTGCCTGTGCTGCATTCATCTCTTCAAATACTGTAAGTACAAACTGCGAACCATCCTCGTTCACTAAAAAATAGTTTGTATTCTGAATACCGCCTTGAATTGGAATCAGTTCCTGAACCTTTAGTCCATAAGGTGCTGCGAAGGACTGAACTTCCTTTAAACTCAACGGGGTATAAACCGACATAGAAAACCTGCAAAAAAACATATCGAATTTGATAGAATACCTTCTCCCTCTATCAAGGTGTAGCATCTGCGGAGGTGAGTTTCATAATCGGCTGTTATAATTGGAAAAATTTATGCTCGCAAAACGTATTATCCCTTGCTTGGATGTTGATAATGGCCGAGTTGTTAAAGGCGTTCAATTCCTTGATATTCGTGACGCAGGTGACCCTGTCGAAGTTGCACGTCGTTATAACGAACAAGGCGCCGATGAAATTACCTTCCTTGATATTACTGCAACCCATCATGGGCGGGATACGACTTATCGTACAGTCGAACGTATGGCTGAAAGCGTGTTTGTACCTTTAACTGTTGGTGGTGGTGTCCGTAAAGTTGAAGATATTCGTTTATTACTAAATGCGGGTGCTGATAAAGTCAGTATCAACTCGGCAGCAGTATTTACGCCTGAGTTTGTGCAGGAAGCCTCACAGCGTTTTGGCGCACAATGTATTGTGGTCGCAATTGATGCGAAAAAAACTGGCGAAAACAAGTGGGAAATCTTTACCCACGGTGGTCGTAAGCCAACAGGAATTGATGCGATTGAATGGGCTGTGAAAATGGCTGACTTCGGTGCGGGCGAATTGCTGATTACCAGTATGGATGCCGATGGAACCAAAGCGGGTTATGACATTGCCTTGATGCGTCAGATCAATGATCGTGTCAATATTCCGACCATCGCATCAGGTGGCGTAGGCAATTTACAACATTTGGCTGACGGAATTTTGAAAGGCGGTGCAGATGCGGTACTGGCTGCTTCAATTTTCCATTTTGGTCAACACACCATTCCAGAAGCTAAGCAATATTTGGCTGAGCAAGGGATTGAAATGCGTCTTTAAACGCGAGTATTACTCAAAAAACCAACCTCTCAAAATCATCGTTTGAGAGGTTTTTTATTCACTCAACATTTCCTCAGGCAAAAAAATACCTTGCCTAAGCAAGGTATGGAAACTGCGTTTATACAACGCTAGAGGGTAAACGTGAATTTTGTCATTTTGAAAATTCTGTGCATTTCAAATGCTTGAATCAAAATAGCTATAAAATGAACAAAAATATTGACATTAAAAACAGATTTTATTGACAATTCACGACATGGACGACTGAAGTATTGTCGTGATTCGTCAAAATTTTGGTGCTTTATTGTCACACTTCGCATTTTTCACTAAGCAACTGATTCTTGTTGCTCCGCATCGGCTACAGGTGGTGTCACTAACTTTGGTTTTTGCTCAACCCACTTCGCAGGGAAAACCGATTCAATCGCTTGAGTCAGCGCTTTGGAAAGTGGCGCAGGTAGAGGTAAACCGAGTGGATTGGCTTCTTTTAAATCAGCAGATGAAACCACGCGTGTGCCCATGACATAATCAAACCATGGACGGGTCACACACCAATTCGCATCTTGATTTGAGTTCATGTGATGATCATAATGCCAGGGAATACGTTTTTTTGCCCATTCTGGCTCTAAATGAGAACGGCGATGCACATAATAATAATTACCTGCACAATACCAGAATGACAGCGCCATCCCTTTGGAGAATGGATAGGCTGCCGCACTCAACACGGTTGCAACCACAGCCAATGACATAATTTCATTACGTGTACGCCAACTGTCTAGACCTTCCACATAACAATCATCAGAAAAGTCTTGTTTACGGACTTCACGATGATGTGCCCAATGCGATTCCATCTGTTTTGGCGTTGGACTGAAACGTGGCTTGCCTTTACGGTGTACCCCATGCAATAGATATTTATGAGCAAACCATTCATATGCATTTACAACTGCCAAACCTGCAACAAAACCCTTCAACATGGTTTTCTCCAAATGTTTCCTTATTTTTTTAAAGATATAAATTTTTGTAGGCGAAGTATTGACGATACGATATATTTATATTGACAAAACACGACAGAATAAGGAGTAGACAGGATGTCCCAACTCAAGAACTATACAGGCTCTGTTTATGGCGGATTAGGGCATTTATTAAAGGCTTATTGCGAAACAAAAAATATTGAAATTCCTGAGCAATTACAACAAGTCCAAAATCTTGAACGTTTTGATTACGTCATTTGGCGTGACTTACTTGAAGATCTTAATCGTTTAAATCCCAAGACAGGTTTAGGCTTAGAAATTGCAGAGCACGTACAACCTAAACATTTAGGAATTATTGCTTATCTCGCACTGTCATGTGAAAACTTGGGCGAAGCATTGGCGCGTTATCATGATTTTCATCGCTTAATTTATGATGGTAGCCCTCTCGTCGTTGAATTTAACCCACCCTACGCATCAATCCGCTGGGAAGCTCCAGAACCCAACCCAACCCAATTAACAGATGAAATTGCAATTGCGCTGATGGTGCAATTCCATAAGTTATTTCTGTCAGGTGAAGATCTCAATCTACACGAAGTGCATTTTGTGAATACCGCACCGAAAAACATTATGGTTTATGAGCAGTATTTCCGTTGTAAAGTCCGTTTTGATCAGCCTAAAACTCAGCTACTTCTACCTGTTACCGAAGCCTTTAAGCCACTTCGAACAGGCGATCACACTTTACAGCAATTGTTGCTACAACAAGCTCAAGCTTTATTGGATAAGCTTCCCAATTCCACTCAACTCGATCAACGTCTGCAGCACGCCATTTTGACAGGCCTGCAAAAGAACCAATACCAGATCGACTTTATTGCGAAGAAACTGGGGGTTTCGGTTCGGCAGTTACAACGCCACCTGCAACAGCAAAATGCCACTTTTCAGGAACGGGTACAGGAAGTTCGCTTTATGCTGGCAACTGAATATCTAAAAGACCCACACCTGAGTTTACAGGAGATTGCCCTGCTGCTTTGCTATTCAGAACAAAGCGCTTTTCAGCGCGCATTTAAGCTTTGGACTGGTTTAACCCCACAACAGTGGCGGAAGAACAATACCATTTATAGTTCTTAATCAAGTTGATAAGGAAACGATGGTTTCTTAAAGCATTTTTTATAGAAATGGATTTTCGATTTCCTGTTCAGGTTGGCGCTGAATTTTTTCAGGGAGATTTTCCTGTTCCAGGGCTGCCACCAGCTCATTAATAAAGGCTTGCAACTTCTTGGCAGCCTGTAAACCGACCTGATCTTTGGTTATTTGCAGATTGCCATATAGGCTCACACAATCGACCTGATTTTCCAGCGTTAGGTCATAGATTGCGGAAGACTCATTTCCATTCACAAAAGGCTTAAACATCTCGTTCCCCATTATTATTCTCTTTTCATCACACTGAGCTAAACATAGATGATTTGCAAGATGCTCTACATTATCTCAACAATTGTAAAAAATACTGCACCAGCATATCCACCAACTGCTTGATCAGCGCCTGCTTGGTTTCCTCATCAATCTGTGGCAACTTACTTTCAGCAGTCTGGGGCTGTCCTGAAGCAAACTGCTTTTGTTGAGCCTGTATGCTGGCGGTATCGGCTTCTTCCGCACATTGGCTTTCCGCATCCCAACGCATATATTTAATGTCTTGATTGGCCTTAACCTGAGCTGCGGTCAACGGTAATTGATAGATGTTACGCTTCTGCTGCTCGGTCAGTTGCGGGAATAAATTAATGCCTAGCTTTTCTTCCAGATAACAGATACTGACCACTTTTACCTGCTGGGAATCATTATTGGGCGCATAGTAGGCACCACTAATGCCCTGCTTGGGCAGATAGACCGCCTTATACACGGCAGTTGGCACAATCACGCCCTGCCCAATGGTTTTGAGTCGTTTTCCCTCAAACACAGGCCCTGTAACAACATAAGCATCCCTATGCTGTTTGGTTACAATCGCACGCACGGCTTCCTCCAGCTTACGCCAGAGTTCCTGATTATTTTTAGGCGATTGCGGTACCATATTAGCTAAAGAGAAACTATCATATTGTGCAGCGGTGTTATTCATATCGCCATTTGGCGCCATGTGCCCACGGTCATAGCCTGAACCACGGTAGTCTGTCAGCAATGCACGATGCGCCTGTTGCACCCGTGTTTCCTCATGGAAATTGTCTTCACGCTTGATCTTGATGCTTAAACGTTCAGGTGTCAGATACTCGGCCGACCACAATGGGGTTTTGGACCCCCCCGAATACATCACGTTGAAGCCGTTAAAGCACAGTGCATAACTGTCTTTTTTCAGGCTTTCCCTGCTCAGTATCGGTGGCACATCACGGTAGAACTGTTTTAGGCATCCACTATTGCCGCCTGAGGCAGGAAGAAGCTTGGCAATTTTTTCACTGCCAAATGCGATTGCAAAACTTCCCGTTGCAACTAGGGTAAGTAGAATCTTTCCAATATTCTGGCTTAAAAAATTAGCTTGAGTTTTAGCCTTTTTGCTTGGTTTCTTTGCCATAACCACATCAAGATCAACATGAACGCGAAGCTTAACAATTCAGGAGCATGCTGTATATTGCGCTACCGTTTAGAACGACATTTTATGTCGCAAAACTGTTCACTTGATCAGCAGGCAATAAAAAAGGCACTCGAAAGTGCCATTTTTATGTGTATTTTCACTAGATCTCGATCTGGCTACCCAGTTCTACCACACGGTTGGTCGGAATCTGGTAGAAGTCACTCACAGGGCTGGTATTACGCTGCATTGAAATAAATAGCTTCTCACGCCAAGGTGCCATACCGTCTCCAACTGTACTAATAATCCGTTCACGTGAGACAAAGAAACTAATCTGCATCAGGTTATATTCAAGCTCAAGTGCCTCATAGACTGCTTCCAGAGCATGAGGAATATTCATCTCATCCTTAAAACCATAGTACAGCTCAACCCGATAAAAATGTTGATTTAGTACCTCTACATGAAAGCGCTGTTCGTCAGGCATATAAGGTACATCTTGTATCTTGACTGTCAGAATAATATTTTTCTGATGCAAGACCTTATTATGCTTCATGTTATGCAGCATCGCATGTGGAACTACAGTAGGTGTACCGGTCAGGAAAACTGCCTCTCCTTCTACCCAGTTAGCCTGATCACCGATACTCTCGACAAATAGCTCCAGAGGCAAGGTATCCTGCTGTAATTTTACAAAGGTCAGCTCACGCCCCTGTTTCCAGGTAATCAGCAGAAGAAAAGCAACTCCACCGATCAATAATGGCACCCATCCGCCCGAGAATACCTTTAGTGAGGTAGCACTGACCAGTACCAAGTCCAGTATCAGAAATGGAATGATCAGCAGCATCAGCTTTGGCATTTTCCATTTCCAGCTGTAACGGATAAATGCAGCAATCAGCAAAGTGTCACACAGCATGGTTAAAGTTACAGCCAGGCCATAGGCATTAGCAAGGCGCGAGCTGGTCTGGAAAATCAGGATTAAGACAATAATAGAAGCAAGCAGTACCCAATTGAGCAATGGCACATAAATCTGGCCCTGTTCTGAATCCGAGGTATGCTTAACAGTAAGGCGTGGTAAATAACCCAGCTGGATAGCCTGACGCGCCAATGAAAATACGCCTGAAATCACCGCCTGAGAAGCAATTACTGCAGCCATAGTGGCCAGAAAAATCATTGGATACAGCGCCCATTCCGGCACTAGCAGATAAAATGGATTTTCAATAGCACTCGGATTTCTCAATAATAATGCGCCCTGTCCTGCATAATTAAGTACCAGACATGGCAAGACTACAAAAAACCAGGCCAGACGGATGGGTACAGGCCCAAAGTGTCCCATATCGGCATAGAGTGCCTCACCACCTGTCACAGTAAGCACTACCGCTCCCATGATAAAAAAAGTCATGAGCGGATGGCTTACAATAAACTGAAACGCCCAGTGTGGGCTGAACATTCCTAGTACCACAGGTGTCTGAATAATACTGGAAATGCCCAATAAGCCGAGCGAGAAAAACCAGAGCAGGGTTAATGGACCAAAAAATTTGCCAACAAAAGCAGTACCATACTTTTGCATGATAAATAGGGTCGTCACGATGGTAATGGCGATTGGAACAATATACGGATCCAGAGCATCTGTTGCGATAGATAGACCCTCTACGGCAGATAATACTGAAATCGCAGGTGTAATAATGCCATCACCAAAAAATAGTGAAGCCCCAATAAAACCAATAGCAATTAACAGTAATTTTTTGCGGTCACTGAAACGGGTATTACGTAAATTCAATGCAAGAAGCGCCATGATGCCGCCCTCACCATTGTTGTCTGCACGCATTACAATAGCGATATATTTAATGGTAATGACCAGCGTCATTGTCCAGAAGATAATCGACAAAATACCTAATACATTAGCTGTACTGATCCCTAAACCATGAGCTGCATGGAATGATTCCTTAAGTGCATAAAGCGGACTGGTCCCAATATCCCCAAATACCACCCCTAATGCTGCCAAGGTAATCGCAGGCAATGCGGCTTTTTTTGCAGAACTTTGCATATTTTGTCTTCATAACAGATGCCATTTTTGCGCCATATTATCACCGAGTTATTTATTTTTCTTCAAATCAATTGTTTCAACTTGGCAGGCGCGGTTTTTTTAGTTATTATCGCACGCCTTGGTGAGGTGTCCGAGTGGCTGAAGGAGCACGCCTGGAAAGTGTGTATACGTTTACGCGTATCGAGGGTTCGAATCCCTCTCTCACCGCCAAATATCATTCCCATGATGTCTTATGGGATCTTAAAAGACTTAAACCACAATGGTTTAGGTCTTTTTTTGTGTCTAATAATATCTACTTTATCTGTTGCAATCCCGATATAGTCGGGGGTATAACTGGGGGTATAATAATTAATTTATAAATCTAGAACACCTTAAATCAGTCAATAAAAAAATTTCTTATCATTGAGCTCAATGCCAAAAATTTATAAATTAAGAATAAAATAATCTCAAGCTTATCTAGTAATTCTTAAATATCTTTTAAACCTCCTCAAACTTCTTTTAATCTTTTAAAACTGAATTTATATCTCAACGTTCTATTTAAATATCGAAATCCTCATCACTGAATATTTATTAATCTAAAAACAGTATTTTAAATTTATATGACTAAAGTCTGCTGCTTTGTATTAACTTATAAATGGTACAAAAAATGCTTGGAATGTACATAAATCTTAAAAGGAAAAATGATGAAAAAAACACTCTCCGCTCTGACTTTAAGCTTGGGCTTACTCTTACCCTTTTCTGCTTTTGCCAAAAATAATGTTGTGGTTGTAGCGACTGGAGGAACCATTGCCGGTGCTGGTGCCAGCTCAACCAACAGTGCTACCTATACAGCGGCTAAGGTACCCGTTGATGACCTATTAAACGCAGTACCACAAATCCAGAATCTGGCTAATGTTACTGGAGTACAGGCTCTTCAGGTAGCTTCCGAGAGTATTACTGATAAAGAATTACTGACAATTGCCCGTAAAGTTAATGAGCTGGTTAAAAGACCTGATGTTAACGGTGTAGTGATTACGCATGGAACAGATACTCTGGAAGAAACTGCCTACTTTCTAAGCCTGACCGTGCATACTGATAAACCGATTGTAGTGGTAGGTTCTATGCGTCCACCTTCAGCGCTGTCTGCTGATGGGCCTTTAAACCTGTATAGTGCTGTTGCTCTGGCAGCCGCAGACAATGCAAAAAATAAAGGCGTATTCGTGCTCATGAATGATAATATTTTTGCAGCACGTGATGTCAGCAAGACAATTAATATCCATACCGATGCCTTTGCCAGTCAATGGGGACCGTTAGGTACACTGGTTGAAGGGAAACCTTACTGGTTTAGAAGCGTAGCCAAACGATTTAACAATACGTCTGAATTTAATATCGAGAATATTAAGGGCGATGCTCTGCCGCTGGTCCAGATTGTTTACGGTTCTGGCAATATGTTGCCCGATGCCTATACCGCATATGCTCGAGCAGGCGCAAAGGCAATTATTCATGCGGGTACAGGCAATGGCTCGGTAGCCAAAAATATTGTACCTACCCTGACTGAGCTCCAGCAGCGTGGTATACAGATTATTCGTTCATCTCGTGTACCCCAAGGTTTTGTATTAAGAAATGCCGAACAGCCAGATGATAAATATAACTGGGTGGTTGCACATGATTTAAATCCGCAAAAAGCCAAATTGCTGACTGCACTTGCACTCACTCAGACCAGAGATGCTAAAGAAATTCAGCGTATGTTCTGGGAATATTAATTTTTAAATATTAATTAAAGAAGGTATCTTCCGATACCTTCTTGATGACCTGAAAGCATTAAACGTAGACAAAATTCATTTGTTCATTTTTTCGCTTGTGAAAATCAGGTGTTTTTCGGTAGAATCTACGCCACAGTGCCGGCATAGCTCAGTTGGTAGAGCAACTGACTTGTAATCAGTAGGTCCACAGTTCGAATCCGTGTGCCGGCACCATTTCTCTTCTACTTTTCTTTTCTCGATTTATTCAGCTTTTACTGCACTAATCTGTACGTAGCGAATTAATCCATCAGCGTAAAGCTGGGCGCAAAGTTTGGCTGTCATCTGGATTTTATAATAATCTGTATTTTTTATAGTGGATTGTCCAGAGTTACGTAGTTTTGCCACGTATTTGGAAAAGCCCTGCAAAACTTCTGAAGATATATCTTGGATCATTATTTGCTCATAACCATAATTTTCTAGCAGATTTACCATTTCAGTTCGAGTTTTTAAGTCTTTAAGTTTGAGATCAGCTGCTTTGACCAATAACTGGTATTTACTTTTTTGCCAGAGGCTTGCCTGTTGCCAGTCATCTGACAACATCAAATAATGGAGTCCTAGATGACCGTGCTGCTTTAAATGACCAGTTACACTATTCAGAAAATGGCTTAGTGCATGATGGTAAGCAGCATCAATACAAAGAACCACATCAAACTGCTGAGTAAATTGTATTGGTTTTAAGGCAAGAAAAGACTGGTTATAAATCGCTTTTAAAGCTGGCAGATGATATTGACCAATCTTTTTGACACAGTTTTGCTGTAACTCTACAGCTTCTATATATTGAACCTGGTACTGATTTTGCCAATGCAGCAGACTCGCTCCCTGGCCGCAGCCCAGATCTAATACAGCATCCTGAGCCTTAAGCTGTACTGCCTGCGCTAACCTGTCAGCCAGCTGCTGGCAGGCCTGAGGATAATTTTCCTCAGCTTGCCAGTAACCCAGGTTGGTCCAGGCCAACTCTGCCGAGTCACCCAACTGTGCTGCATCAATAGCATATTTATGCTGGGGTAAGTACTGGCAGAGAATCTGGGCCCATTTCATGAGATTTTAATAACCAAGTTGCGGCGCGATCTCCACTTTAGGTTCTAAACCTAAAAATGGCAAAGGTGCATCAAAGATCTTGGCAATATGAATAGCCGAAGTGACAGCAGACTCCAATATCGGCAGACCATCACATGACCATGAACCACAGTAGAATACCTTACGGTTCGGTTGTAAATGCTGTTGCTGGACTTCTTTGTTTAATGCCACAGTTTTGGAATCAACTACTGCCCGAGTCAACGTTACACTAGAAATCACTTTTTTCGGATCAATTTCAGTAACCGGACGCCATGTCTGAAATACCGGAGACTTACCGACCAAACTTGGCTCAACTGCATTAAGCCAGACAGTAAACTGTTGTCGGGTAAAATGACGGTCCATCATATAACTCAGTACACACCAGTCTTTACGGCGCGGCGGCATTACTGAGCTATCTGTATGTATAACCAGTTCTCCCTGTTCAAACTTAAACTGTTTGAGAAGTTCAATATCATCCGCAAATTGTTGCGGGTTCATGAACTCTTCAAGTTTAGTGGTCGGTGTTGCAACTACTACCCGGTCAAAGACCGACTGCTCACCATCCTGTTTTTCCAGCAGAACTTTTTCACCCTGTTCTTCCACCTTACAGATTGGAGAACTACTTTGAATACGAATGCCCTCGATCAATTTATCTACCAAGGCAGGTGTTCCGCCTTGCATACGGATCAGGGCATCTCCATCAGTCAATTGACGCAGAAAAATTAGTAACGGTTTGGCAGGCCAGTCTCCGATTGTTTTCGGATTACAGGTACAGATGGTATAGAGTACCGGCATTACTGCACCATGCCAGAATACTTCTTCAATATCATGCTGGTTAATGAACTCAGCCAGTGTAATGTCCTGATTTTTAGACTTGAAGAACTGATGAATTGCTGTTTTTAGCTGTAGCATACCTTTAACCAGACGCCAGCCATACTGCTTGATGCCCTTGCGGTTATTAATAATAGGAATATTACCAATGCGGGTACGTGAAGTTGTGAGCCAGGTTTCAGTACGATCTTCAAATAGCCAGCTACAGGCCATATAGGTACGTACCGGAAAAGTTTTAATGCCCAGGTAACTGGCCAGACTCAGTGTATTCTTCCATAAATAGGGATTCATAACCCGTAGTGGGGCATCAATCAGTCCCCCCTCAAACTCCAGACTATGACTGTCCATACCTCGGCCCGGGAGTGCCTCGAAAATAGTAATTTCATGTCCTGCATCTTTCAGAATTCTTGCGGTAGCAAGCCCAGCCATGCCACTACCGATTACTGCAATATCCAAAGTTATTATCCGTCAGTTAACCGTTTTCCAGATTATGTACCAACGCTCTCAGAAACGCCGTATTAAAAAATGCCAGAATTCTAAATTGTCTATCTCAAGTATCAGGCAGACTGGAGGGTAAATTCATCTAGCTAAACAATTCCACCCAATAACCATGAAAAATATAACCCTTTAATAAATAAAATTTTTATAAAAAGATTGTGTACTAAAATAGAAGAAATAAGCTTAAAAAATTTCTCTCAGGATTAAAAAAATTAAGTACAAATTTCTGTATATATAATGTTAATTTCAGTATTTACATAAAGGTCAACTGGCTCGATGGTCAGATCTTGCTATAGTTCATTTTCACAAAATAATTCGGGTATAGAATTGCGCTATACCCGATCATGTAAGAACTTTATATCAAGAAAATTCCTGCCTAACTGAACTTAAACAAAAGAAGCTTTCAGAGCTGGAAACAGTGATCGTGTAAACTGATCCGTACTCCATAGCCCTACCGGGGTATGATGCATATGAGGTGCCAGATAAGGAAGTAACATATTCATACGCTTCTGGAAATCAGTTTCAGCCTGATAGGACTTCTTCAAAAAAGTCAGTTCGAAATCGACCATATCTTCTGGACGGTCCTGACTCTGGTTCTTCTGCTCATGCTTTCTTGCCCAACCACGCAAGCTGGTAGTTGAAGTACTTTGTGGACCCTGAATCCAGTCGTAAATCATCTGTTTTTCAGGATAGCTAAATACACCAAACATTTTACCGCGGTCATCATCAATCAATTTCCAGAAACGGCTTTCCTGTACATCTTCCCCCGGCTTGATCCAGTTTTTACGGATCAGGGCATCCAAGAAGGCCACTGTACTCTCATCATCCTGTAACCAGTCATTAATCTGCCGGTTTTCTATACGGCATTTATCACCATGAATAAAACGACCCACTTTGGCTTTCTTGATCAGAATTTTTTCTACATTACTGCGCAGATCAAGATTTTTAACTACCGCAGTGGAACCTATACCTACATCATTCAAGTAATAGCCAATTTTTACACGGCGCAAAAATTCTTCTTTATCTTGATAGCGCTGGGCAACTTTAAGTACACCTTCTAGGGCTTTCTGGGCATGGCCATTATCAAAGTTATCAATCGTGATATGCAGATTAAAATAATGTGAGTCAATACCAAGTTCTTTTAACTCATAATTACTGATGAGTAAATGTAAGGGAAGCTGCTCATATCCCATGTTAAATCCTAACACTTCTGGAATATATTCAGCAGGTGCATAGGCTAAAGCCAGTTGCACCGCAGCCTGGATATAATGTTCATCACTCAAAAGATTTTCAAAATCGTTAAGCTCAAGCTGATCCAGTAATTGCTGATAGAGGCAGACATGGTTGAGTGAAGAAGATCCACCTCCCAGTTCATCCAGGTAAATCGAGATCGCTTCATTGTAAACAGGATTTTGCCAGTATTTGCACAAGCTATAGAGCCAAGAACCATCAACCATTTTGGTCGGGCCAATCTTGACCAGAAATTCTAGAGCTTCACAGACGTTTTTAAAATATTCACGGGCACCATTTTGCCTCCTTCGTTCCAGATAGCTCTGAAAAGACTCACATGCCTGAATATTTTTATTGTTGAGCCATGCCCCTAAATCTTCTAAATTTTGTGGAAACTCCTTTTCTTCAAGTGTAATTGTATCAATAAAACGCTCTAAACAAATTTCGGCGAATTTTTCCTTTTCAGCCGTATCCCGCTCAGGTTCAGAAAAAAATTTTACTGTTTCTTTATGAGATAAGGCCGGGCTTTTCTTCTGGGTCAGCTTTCTCACTGGCTGCGTTGTTGTGGTAACCATATTTCATTATCTCTTTTTTTAATCCACTCCTGTTAGGAAATAGCATTCCCCTCTTCTTTTAAATAAAGTTTGTGTTATCTCTGGTTAAGAACACGTAAAAATAAAGTTGTGTTTTAATAAATTTCTTTTATTTTCAAAAAACTAAAGACTATAAACTCTACTTTTATTTACATTTTAATATTTTGAAACACCTAGAATATTATTGTAGAAGTT
>NZ_JFCC01000052.1:0-18695 GCF_000582925.1 Acinetobacter sp. 1294596
CTTGGCAAGGTTGTGCTCTACCAACTGAGCTATTCCCGCGTGCCGCTTATAATACATTATGGAAGATACCGGTCAACATTTTTCTACAGAATATTGAACTGATTGCATAAAATAAAATCATTTTAAGCTATTTAAATTCAACTTTTATCATCTTTTAGCCTGTTTGCCTTGCCATTCAGCACAAGGTAGTTGGTTTTATATCGAGGTATAACTATAAAAAGATGTAAAACATAAAGATTTTACTAAGGTAAGCTGGCTGAGGAACACGTATACTTCAATTCCACTCCAATAATCACTCAGAGGACTAGTTATGAGCCTAGAACAGCAACTGATTGAACGATTACAGACTTTGTCACCTACTCATCTTGAGGTAGTTAATGAATCTTCAAGTCATGGCGGTTATTTCCCGGGTAAAGAAACACACTTTAAAGTTATTATTGTCAGTGAGTCTTTTATTGGCCTGCGATTGGTACAGCGTCATCAGAAAATTTATGCTCTGACGGCAGATTTGATGAGTCCTGGCAATATCCATGCCTTGTCTATTCATGCTTACTTACCGACTGAATGGCCGGGGATTGCACCTGCAAGCCCTGAATGCGCCCATGCGCCTAAAGTTTAACAAGAGTATAAATTATACATGGATACTCATCTGTTCTTAAAAATTATACATATGAGCAGTGCCACACTAGCTCTGATTGTTTTTGTGCTGCGTGGCCTGACCCTGTTTATCGGAACACAGGGCAACCAGCCAAACCCCATCGGACGTAAGATACTGGTCGCACTACAGCACTTATCCTTTAGCCTGATCATTTTAACAGGTATTATTTTATTAGTGATGAATCAGTTTATGGTACAGCCTTGGTTTTATGCCAAGATTATTCTGTTTATCGTTCTGTTTTCCTCGCTCATGAAGGCTTTCCGCAAGGATGATTCTATATTGTTAGTACAGCGTCGAGCCGGTTTGGCCATTGGTTTATTTGCTTTTATTGCCATTATTTTACTCGTGACCATTAAGCCAAACTTTTAGCACGCTATATACAGCTTGAGTAGCGGTGTGGTTAATTTATAGACCGGTTAAAGGAGCTCATTTCAGAGATTTCCTTTGTAATTAAATCAGCACGTATATATGCCATCCCATCTCATCACGAATTTCTTACTGAATATGATTTGACCTGGTTGGTAGACAGATTGTTTAATAAAGAGACAAGCTTTGAGTCCGGAATTCTCAATGAAAAGAATCTATTTATCTGTGGTTGCTGTATCGGCCTTGTTATTAAGTGCCTGTGCAACCCCTGTAAAACCCAGCTATGTTTCTCCCACTCAATATCAGGCATTAAACTGCCAGCAATTGCAGAGTGAATATAACCGTATTCAACAATATCTCGATCAGGGCGTAACACCTGCTACACGTACAGGTGTAGGTTTAGGTGTAGGAATTGGAGGTGGTTGGGGCAGCCATGGTGGCTGGGGAATCGGGCCATCTGTTTCGGTAAATATGGGGCAGTCCTCAAATACAAAGCGGCCTGAAACCGCGCGTCTTTTGGGTGAACAAGAAGCTATTGCACAAGCTGCCCAGTTTAAAAACTGTCCGATCCGGCTGGTTAAACGTGCTACCACCTAAGCTAAAATATTTATATAACTCTGCTTTTTAGTATGGGTATTTGAGAAAAAGGTTATAACTGACTGTGCCTCTATGGCTGTTATAAATTATCGGCTATATATCAAATTTAGGGTCTCGCTATTTTGAAGCAGAAAGTGATAGATCCTCAATATTATGATCGCTCATAATTTAGATATATTTATCCAGCTCAGGTTCTTGTTATAGAGTTGTCTACCTTCTAAAGATGTATGGCGGATATTGTACTATAGAACCGTTATAATCTTTTTGAATACCTTGTTAATGTTAATTTTCTGAATTAAAGCAGATGTATTCTTGAAGTTAATATAGCCGATCATTTTAAAAGATCGGCTATATTTATAGGGTATAAATGATGATGAAAAGTTGTGATAGCACTTAACTTTTTTCAGCCACTGTTCGTCTATTTATAATTTTTTGCCGGATAAAACCAATAATACCAGGCAGAATACTTAAAATAATAATACCGAAAATCAGATGAGTAAAATTATCTTTAACAATAGGCATGTTACCGAACAGATAACCTAATGCAATAAAAGATCCAACCCAGCAAAAGGCCCCAACAATATTATAACTTAGAAAATATTTATAGTTCATGCTACCGGCCCCTGCTACAAAGGGTGCAAAAGTCCGGGCAAAAGGAATAAAACGCGCAAAGATTACAGTTTTACCGCCATGCCGCTCGAAGAAACGCTGGGTTTTAAACAGATGTTCTTTATTGATAAAACGCGAGTTGATTTCAAAGACTTTAGGGCCCACTAACCGACCAATATGATAATTAAGTGTATCGCCCAGTACAGCAGCAATAAATAGCAAGATACCCAGCACCCATGGATCCATCATGCCGGTAGAAGCAGCAATTGCACCGGCTGCAAATAACAGGCTATCTCCGGGTAAGAAGGGCATGACGACCAGACCTGTTTCGACAAAAATAATCAGGAATAAAATTGCATAAATCCATATGCCATAATCGCGGACAAATTCGAGTAAATGCTGGTCAACGTGTAAGATAAAATCGAGGAGTTCCATGGGAAAAAACAAGCATATGGGGTGACCAAATCCTAGCAGTGCCTATACTGAAAGTCAGCAGCAAAATATAAAAAAATACATTTATATAGGGAGTTCAAAAATATCAATAAACTCTTGAGGAAAGAGAAGAGTCATTCAATATAAATCCTTGAAAAACAGATTAAGGCCTATTTTCTGTTTTTTCCCCTATTAAAAAAGCCCATCATCAAAAAATTTTAAAAAATTGATATGTCTGAATAATGTGCTTAATACATCAAAAAATGCTAGAATAGCGCGCTTACTTCGATTGCCTTTCATAGTTGTTTGTCATGACTACCAATACCCAAATTACTGAAGACCGTATTCTGATTCTGGATTTCGGTTCTCAATATAGCCAGCTCATTGCACGCCGTGTTCGTGAAGCAGGCGTATATTCTGAAATGTATGCTTATGACATGTCTGAAGAAGACATTCGTGCTTTTAACCCGAACGGAATTATTCTGTCTGGTGGCCCTGAAAGTGTCCACGTAGAAGGTAGTCCGCGTGCACCACAACTGGTTTTTGAGCTAGGGGTGCCGGTACTGGGAATCTGCTATGGTCTACAAACCATGTGCGAACAGCTGGGTGGCAAGGTAGAGCCTGGTGTGGTGCATGAATTCGGTTATGCCGAAGTAGATATTCTGATTCGCGACGGTCTGATCGGACAGCTGCAAGACCGTGAAAACCAGCTGCATGTCTGGATGAGCCATGGTGACAAAGTGAGTCAGCTACCAGCCGGTTTTAGCGTGACTGCCAGTACGCCAAGCTGTCCAATTGCTATGGTTTCTGATGAAGAACGCCGCTTCTATGGCATCCAGTTTCATCCAGAAGTAACACATACCTCTAAAGGTGCAGAGTTACTTTCCAATTTTGTACATCAGATCTGTGGCTGTCGTGGTTTATGGACTCCAGAACATATTATTGATTTGCGTGTAGAACAGTTACGTGAACAGATTGGTAATGAAAAAGTATTGCTGGGACTTTCAGGTGGTGTAGATTCATCTGTTGTGGCAGCATTGTTGCATAAAGCGATTGGAGACCAGCTAACTTGCGTATTTGTCGACAATGGCCTTTTACGTCTGAATGAAGGCGATCAGGTTATGCAGATGTTTGCGCAGAATATGGGAATCCGTGTAATCCGTGCTGCTGCTGAAGAGCGCTTCCTTGGCGCATTGGCAGGGGGAGGTGATCCAGAGAAAAAACGTAAAATTATCGGCCGCGAGTTTATTGAAGTTTTTGCTGAAGAAGCACGTAAGCTCGACGGTGTAAAATTCCTGGCACAAGGTACGATTTATCCAGATGTGATTGAATCTGCTGCCAGCAAACAGGGCAAGGCCCATGTGATTAAATCGCATCATAATGTAGGCGGTTTACCAGATGACCTGGCTTTTGAACTGGTTGAACCGTTACGTGACCTGTTTAAGGATGAAGTACGTAAACTGGGTACGACCTTAGGCCTGCCGCATAGCATGATCTATCGTCATCCATTCCCGGGCCCGGGCCTTGGTGTGCGTATTCTGGGTGAAGTGAAAAAGGAATATGCTGATATTCTGCGTCTTGCTGATGATATTTTCATGCAGGAATTACGTGCCAGTGGCTGGGATGACAAGACCGCGCAAGCATTTGCTGTATTCCAGCCTGTCAAATCTGTGGGCGTAGTGGGGGATGGCCGTCGTTATGCATGGGTGATTGCACTGCGTGCTGTGGAGACAGTTGACTTTATGACAGCACGTTTCGCTCATTTGCCTTATGACCTGGTAGACCGTATATCTACCCGTATCATGAATGAAATTAAAGATGTATCACGTGTGGTATATGATGTGTCATCTAAACCACCTGCTACGATTGAATGGGAATAAACAGGCTATTTACAGGGTGAAGCAATTTATTAGGGTTTTCTATAAATCAGTTTTAAAATGCTCTAGTTAGCTGGCTTAAAATATCCCTTATTAAAAAGGACGCGAAAGCGTCCTTTTTTATGCGGAAAATTTACGTTATAACCGAATCAGATCAAGCAGATTTCATATAAAACATGATAAGAGTATAAAGATGAATAAATCAGGGACCGGAACTATAGAGCCGGCAGAGCATATACTGCCGCATGCAACTCAATTACAGGAAATACCTACCCGTACCGCTGAAATTGGACAGGGCACTGTAATTCAGCGGGCACTGCCCAGCCGTTATAAACGTATGATTGGTGCATGGTGTTTCCTAGATCATGCGGGACCAGCCACATTTAAACCGGGGCAGGGCATGAAGGTGGGGCCGCATCCTCATATCGGACTGCAAACTTTTACCTGGATGATTGAAGGAACGGTAATGCACCGGGATAGTATCGGCTCTGAACAGCTCATTGAGCCGGGACAGGTCAATCTGATGACAGCAGGATATGGAATTACCCATACCGAAGTTTCTCCTGAGTCAGAAACCAGGATGCATGCTGCTCAGCTCTGGATTGCCTTACCTGATGAGCAGCGCAACATATTACCTAAATTTGAACATTATTCTCAGCTGCCAATTGTGGAAAAGGATCAACTACAATGTACTGTACTGGTCGGTGAATTTTTAGGACAGTCTTCTCCGGTACAGGTTTATAGTCCATTGCTCGGTGTTGATTTAAAAGCTAGAGAAGATAGTCGGCAGGTTTTTACTTTAAATCCACAATTTGAATATGGTTTTCTTGTTCTAGAAGGCAGTGCACAAGTGAACGGCCATGAATTACATACTCAAAATATACTGGTATTGTACCCTGGTCTGGAAGAGATTGAACTTGAATTAAATAAAGATGCCCGTCTTTTATTGATAGGCGGTGCACCATTTGAAACGCCAATAGTCCTGTGGTGGAATCTGGTTGCACGAACTTCTGAAGAAATAAGACAGGCGCGTGAGCAATGGGAGAAACATGATCACCGTTTTGGAAACGTTGAGGGTCATGCTGGACCGCGACTTAAAGCGCCTCCTGTTCCCGGACAAATGCGTCCTGCCAAATAAGTCCCCTAATGACTGGTAATAGTATATAAAATAATAGGCTAACTGCTGTTGTTTTGATAATTTGATTTTTATAAACACAATAAACTCAGGAATAAAACCATGCTAACTCTACACCATCTGGAACAATCCCGTTCGTTCCGTATTCTTTGGGCTCTAGAAGAGTTAGGTCTAGATTATCAGATTGAATTTTATCGCCGTCAGCCAGATTATACCGGCCCAGATAGTTTAAAGGCCATTCATCCATTGGGTAAAGCCCCTATCTTAACAGATGACGGTCATGTACTGGCTGAGTCTGGTGCAATCCTGGAATACCTGCAAAGCCAGTATGATCAAGAATCACATTTTAAGCCAACCGATCCTGCTGCTCTGCGTGATTATATTTACTGGATGCATTATGCCGAAGGTTCACTGATGCCTTTACTGGTGTTTCAACTGGTGATTTCAAAAGTAGGAGAGCGGGTCCCTTTTCTGATCCGTCCGCTTGCCAATAAGATTACGGATGGTATCCGAGCCGGATTTGTTCAGCCACGCTTGAAAGATCATATTGCTTTTCTAGAGCAGTATCTGGGTCAGCATGAGTATGTCGCGGGCCAATTCAGTTTTGCCGATATTCAGATGAGTTTTCCGCTTGAAGCGATGGCAACACGTCTACAAGGACATTATCCCAATATACAGAAATATTTAGCCCGAATTCATGTGCGTCCCGCTTATCAGCAGGCTAAGGCACGGGACCCGGAACAGGCTCAAGTATAACTGTATTTATTATTTATCAGCTATAAATAAAAAAAGGATGCGGCCGCATCCTTTTCTATTTTTTCAGGTCTAACGTTTTACCACAATTGAATCAATACCACTATGCTGTAAAGTCTGCTGTGCAATGACAGCAGCTTCCTGTGAGTCATACGGCCCAGAAATGACCCGATACCAGGTTTGGCCATTTTCAGTGGTTTTGATGACATCAGCAGAAAGACCATTCAGGATAATTTCAGCACGGCGTGCATCAGCACTGTCAGGATCTGGAAAACTGCGTACCTGTAAAATAAACGATGGCTGACGTGGTGCAGGCGCTTCAGTCACATCCAGGCTACCATCTGCCGGTGCTGCATCTGCCGGTGTGGCAGGTTGTACTGGTTCAGGTGCTTCTACGATCACTACAGGTGCAGTATCTTTAGTGGTCTCAGGAATAGCCTGTTCAGGAATCGGTGTAACCTGCTGTTGTGGCAGCAAGTCATAGAAACGGTAATCCTTGTTGGTTTCTTCCTGGTAGTGCTCGGAGGTAATCTGGTTTTTCGGTTTAACCGGTTCCCACGGTTTCCAGAGCATCAATATAACTGCCAGGCAGAGTACAGCCAATATAGCGACCAGCGTCCCCAACCATTTCGGAATCAGGGGCTGCTTTGGCTTGGTTGACCGTTCAGATACACCGCGTTGCGTTTTTCCAAACACGTGGAAACCTCTCTTGTTATTTTACATGGTAGTCGGTGCAGACACACCGAGCAGTTCCAAGCCATTACGAAGTACTTGCTGAACATTTACAGAAAGTAGTAGACGGGCCTGAGTCAGTTCAGCATCATCACCAAGTACTTTATGTTCATTATACCAACCGTGGAAAAGCGCTGCCAATTCCTTCAGGTAGTTACCGACCTGATGCGGCTCATAAACATTGGCTGCACGAATCACAATATCCGGGTAAGCTGCCAGCTTGGCCAGCAGTTCAGTTTCTGCATCAAGTTCCAGGCGCGGTGCATGGCTACGTGCTGTAGAGACATTCAAAACAATACCATTACTCGCGGCTTTTTCTAGCATACGGCAGATACGTGCATGCGCATACTGGATATAATATACGGCATTATCTTTACTTTGCGAGACTGCAAGGTCAAGGTCAAAGTCAATATGCTGTTCAGATTTACGCATTACATAATAAAAACGTGCTGCGTCATTGCCAACTTCTTTACGCAGGTCACGCAAGGTTACAAACTGTCCGGAACGCGAAGACATCTGAACCATTTCACCACTACGCCATAAACTCACAAACTGTACCAGTAAAACAGTCAGTTTCTTTGAGTCATAGCCCATTGCCTCAATTGCAGCTTTTACCCGCGAGATATAACCATGGTGATCTGAACCCCAGATATCAATCAGGTCGGTATAACCGCGTTGCAGTTTATTCAGATGATAGGCAATATCCGAGGCAAAATAAGTGGTCTGGCCATTACGGCGTTTTACTACACGGTCTTTTTCATCACCAAATTCGGTTGATTTAAACCAGATGTTGCCATCTTTTTCATATAAAAAGCCGCGTTGACCCAAGGTTTGTAGGGCTTCATCAATTTTTTCAGTGAGCGAAGCTTCACTAAACCATTCATTAAACGTTACACCGAACTCGCCCAGATCATCTTTAATATCATCTAGAATGGCTTTAAGCGCTGCCTGGTGAAACACTCGATAACCTTCACCCAGTAAGTGCTGGGCATTAAAAATCAGGCCATCAATATGCTTTTCTTTATCACCAGAGAGAACGACTTTATTACCTTCACTGTCTGGCTCAGCAGCATATTGAACATCTTCCGGAACATCTTTATAGACATCAGCGACTAGGTGTACATAAGTTTTACCTTTCAGGTCGATAATGCCCTGTGCGATTTCCTTGACATAGTCACCTTGGTAGGCATTTTTAGGAAAAACTAAATCTTGTCCTAACAGTTCAAGATAACGCAGGTAAGTAGAGGTCGCCAGAATATCCATTTGACGGCCAGCATCATTGACATAATATTCGCGATCAACCTTTGCACCTGTCGCCTCAAGCAAAGTAGCGACGGTCATGCCGTAAGCAGCACCACGGCCATGACCTACATGCAGGCTAGATGTCGGATTGGCAGAGACAAACTCAACCTGAATTTTTTTCGCAGCATTAACCTGCGTGCGACCATATTGGTCTTTTTGAGCCTGAATCTGGTCGAGTACCGCAAAGCGCTGGTCAGCATTTAAAAAGAAATTGATAAAGCCCGGACCAGCAATTTCAGCTTTGCTAATGTCAGCCACTTCAGGCAGGTTCGCCAGAATTTTTTCAGCCAGATCACGCGGCTTCATACCAGCAGCTTTTGCCCCGATCATGGCAATATTAGATGCGAAATCGCCATGACTGCGGTCTTTGGTTCGGGTCAGGCTACTGCTGTTGGTCCACTCAGTGGGGAGTACCCTTTGGTTCTGAAGGGATTGTACTGCATGATCAAGAGCTGCTTGTATTGCCGTATTCATAATCAGTCGAAAAATAAGTATCGCGGAAAGAGAGCAAATATAACAAATTTCCAGCAGCTTGGGGGAGTGCATTTACAGGGATTAAAAGCGCTTTGGCCGTTTCATTACAGGAAATGCTATAATGCTGCTTATTTTCCTCAAGAAATCTGGAAAATATTTTATAAATTTATATTAAAAACCTAGAGTTATACCATGAACCAAACGCGTGCGACCATTATCGGCAGTATCCCGAAGTTACCGGCAGCATGCGCTGCCTGGATAATACCTCTTATTTTATCCTGCCTGATGAGTGGAATAATTTCCATGATTAATCTTTTACGCAGTTTAGGTTGGGTCGAAAATTTCTTTCATCTCTGGTTTAGTGCCTGGATGTTATCTTGGCTGGCTGCATTTCCAGCGGTACTGATCCTGTTGCCACTGGTACGCCGTATAGCCGGCCTGTTAGTTGATATGACCCCGCCATCTCCACCTCAGCGTTAATTAATTCCGTGCGGTCAGTGGTTTTTCTAGCAGTTCAGCGTGGTTAAGATGAAAGGTATAAAGGTTGCGGGAATAGTAGACTTTATTAATTTTTATTATTTTGGACTTTTGTTTGAACATATTCCGCTTCTGGAAGATGATAAAGCGCAAAGGGATTGGCAGTTTTTATTGTCGGGTAAGAGAAGAGCCGGATCTGTCTAATCTCTAGTTTATTAGTCTAGACTTATTCACTGCTGCTCCTACAAATAGAAAGCCAGCTTTTGATAAGCTATCTGACCATTGAATTCAAAAGATAAAATATAATTTTGCTCAGGTTTATTTTGAAGAATGTAAACTTTCTCTTTTTTATATAAACCTGCTGGATTCTTCAGAATGTGTCACTGAGCTGTCCCAATAGACTGAGAGTGATTTTATGAATATCTACTATGCCTTTGGGCTAAAATTTAATCATTCTTTTTTTATGTTTAAAACAGAGCTTAAATCTTCCCTTATTTTTAAAATGGCTCAATAGTTGCCATCTGCAGCCAGAAAAATACTAATCAACAATAAAATCAAAAAGTAGAGCTTTATTATTAGTCATTATTATTTTCAGAGAGTTAAATAGCACAGAAGTATAACAAAATAAAATTTCATCAGAATCCTGTTCAGGACAATATAAAACCAGATCCAGTCTTTGACAACTTTCTTATTCTCTATGTAAATACTCTCCATATCAGTATCACTGTTCGAAATACCCATTTTATATAAAAAGCGCTTAAGCTAAGGGTTAAATCAAGTGAATGAAAGTTGAAGACTGGACAGATCCTTACATTTTAGTCAATCTGGACCAAGTCTATAGGTATGAGATAAATGACCACAGAGCAAAGCAAGCATCCATTATATATTCCGTATGCTGGCTACACCCTATTAGAACTCCCGCTATTAAACAAAGGTTCTGCCTTTACCGAAGAAGAACGCAGTACATTTAATCTGCACGGTTTAATTCCGCATATTATTGAAAGTATCGAAGAACAGAGCCAGCGCTCTTATCAACAGTACTCTTCTTTTAATGATGCAATCAATAAGCATATTTATTTACGAAATATCCAAGACACCAATGAAACCTTGTTTTACCACCTGATCGAGAATCATCTAAGTGAGATGATGCCGATAATTTATACACCGACAGTGGGTGAGGCCTGTCAGCGTTTTTCTGACATATATCGTCGACACCGGGGAATTTTTATTTCTTATCCGGACCATGAACATATTGATGACATCTTGCAGAATGTCAGCAAAAAGAATGTAAAAGTTATCGTTATTACAGATGGCGAACGTATTTTGGGCTTAGGAGACCAGGGTATTGGCGGAATGGGGATTCCTATTGGCAAGCTCTCTTTATATACCGCATGTGGCGGAATCAGCCCGGCTTATACCTTGCCTATTACCATTGATGTGGGTACCAATAACCAGCAACTCTTAAATGACCCGATTTATATGGGATGGCGACAGCCACGTATTACTGGTGATGAGTATTATGCCTTTATTGATCAGGTGATTAATGCCATTAAACGTCGCTGGCCAAAAGCCTTAATTCAGTTTGAAGATTTTGCTCAGAATAATGCAATGCCAATATTGCAGACTTATCGCAACAAAATCTGCTGTTTTAATGACGATATTCAAGGAACTGCAGCAGTATCGGTAGGAAGCCTGATAGCAGCCAGCCGTGCTGCCGGCAAACAGCTTAAGGATCAAGTTGTGGCATTCCTGGGTGCAGGCTCAGCCGGTTGCGGTATTGCTGAGCAGATTGTGGCACAAATGGTTGCGGAAGGTTTAACTGATACCGAAGCACGAGCACGTGTTTATATGGTCGACCGTTTTGGCCTGATTACTGAAAACCAGCCAAACCTGCGGGATTTCCAGCGTAAACTGGCGCAGCGTGCAGATGTCATTGCCGACTGGGCTGATATGGGTGAAGTTATCTCTCTACTGGATGTAGTCAGAAATGCTCAGCCAAGTGTATTGATTGGAGTATCTGGGCAGCCCGGACTATTTACTGAAGAAATTATTAAAACTATGCATGCGCATTGTGAGCGTCCAATTGTAATGCCACTTTCTAATCCGACTTCTCAGGTTGAGGCTGTACCCGCCGATATTATCCAGTGGACGGAGGGGAAAGCTTTAATTGCAACCGGTAGCCCGTTTGCACCGGTCAATTATCATGGCAAAATTTATGAGATTTCCCAGTGTAATAACTCATATATTTTTCCAGGTATTGGTTTAGGTGTAATTGCCTGTGGCGCCACCCGGATTACAGATAGCATGCTTATGGCTTCGAGTAATGCCTTGGCAGATTGTTCACCTATGTTAATTGATCCAGAGGCAGACTTATTGCCGAGTATTGATGAGATTCAAAAGGTCTCTAAAATTATTGCTTTTAAAGTTGCGAAAGCAGCTATGGAAGCTGAAGTTGCTCCTCTCATTAATGATGAGCTCTTACAGAAGTGTATTGAAGAGAACTTCTGGAAACCGGAATATCGTCGCTATAAACGAATTCCTTTTTAACTTTAAGTAAATTCAAGGAGCTTCGGCTCCTTTTTTATTATTCAATAAAAAAGACTTTAACCCCAAAGCTGGACGATTACGGCAATCTTGCATTAAAATGCGCCCAATTTATAACATCAATAATTAAA
Source organism: Acinetobacter sp. 1294596 (assembly GCF_000582925.1). Classification (NCBI taxonomy): domain Bacteria; kingdom Pseudomonadati; phylum Pseudomonadota; class Gammaproteobacteria; order Moraxellales; family Moraxellaceae; genus Acinetobacter; species Acinetobacter sp. 1294596. Next base: position 12,088 of record NZ_JFCC01000052.1, read on the forward strand.
AAGAAGGCAACCATGCTGAAGAATATTTATTCTCTTTTTGAGCAGATGGGGTTAGGCGCATTAAAACGGGCCCTGCATGTCCAGTTTTCTCTTCCTGAACTTAACCAGCAGGTCTTTCTGCAACGTATTGATGGGCAGCATCGTATCAATCATGGTTTAAAAATAGAATTAATTTGCCTCTCAACTAATGCACATCTTCCGTTAAAGCAATTTATTGGTTGTCAGGTAGCAGTTGACCAAGTGACTGATACCGGGCAACTCAGCCGCAATTCGGGCATCATTACCCAAGCCAGTCAAGGTCAAAGTGATGGAGCGCTCAGCGTTTATAAACTTGTCTTGGAAGATGGCACTGTTCTCTGGCATAAACGTCGTAACAGTCGGGTGTTTATGAATAAGAGTGTACCTGAAATCAGTGAAATTCTATTCAAGGAATGGCAAGCCAAAAGTCCATTATTTGCAGCTAGTTTGAGTCTGGATTTAAGTGGTCTGTCCCAAAACTATGATGTACGTCCTTTTGTAATGCAGGCTAACGAGACTGATTATGAGTTTATAACCCGTTTGTGGCGTAGCGAGGGCATTAACTGGCTGGTCGATGAGCAAAGCTATCTGGTTGCACACCCGTTACAGGAAATTCAGCCACAGAAATTACGTTTGATTGATGACAACGTGCATTATCCAGCGCTTAAACGTGGCCTGATAAATTTTCATCGTAGTCATGCGACTGAGCGTTTTGACAGTATCACCAATCTGACGGCCTACCGTAATCTTCAGTCAACGGCTGCCCATGTACAACGCTGGCAGGCAGATAGTTTAAGTCAGGATGAAGGGAACGGTTCGGTACTAAGTACACATCAGCACAGCGAACAATATGCCAATGAAAGTCTGAGTCTTGAACAGGCCTGGTCAACCAGTCCAGCCTGGATTGGTGACCTGAATGGTGCAGACCAGTCAACCGTTTCAGGTTCAGCACAGGTAGAGAAGCTGAATTCTATCTTTAACCAGTACCAAGATAGTCAGGCTAAATATTTTAAGGCAAGCAGTAGTGTACGGGATGCACAGGTCGGTTACTGGTTTGAGTTAAATGGGCATCCTGAAATTGACCAGCATACTGGAGCTGACAAACAGTTCCTGATTTATGAAAAAACCTTTTATAACCAGAACAATTTACCTAAAGATATACAAAGCCAGATTGACCGCTTGATCAGTATTAAAGACTGGTTATCTTCAAACGATGAGCGACAGGCCAATGAACTGGTCCTGATACGCCGTCAGGTAAAAGTTGTTCCTGAATCCCAGCCGCTGGTCCATCGTCCACCTGCCTATCCACAACGTGCTCGTGTCGTCGGGCCAGAAGGCGAAAGTATTCATGTAGACCAGTGGGGCCGTATTAAAGTCCGGTTTCTGTTTACTAGGGTAGATGACCATAGCCATGATGGAGGAGCCGGCAGTAATAATAATGATACTGACTCAGCCTGGGTAGATGTACTCACACCATGGGCGGGAGAGGGATATGGGGCCCGCTTTTTACCTCGTGTTGGTGAATTGGTGGTGATCGATTTTTTTGACGGCAATGTAGATCGCCCATTTATTATAGGGCGTATTCATGAGGCAGAGCGTTATCCGACCCGTTTCGATATTAAGGGGCAACTACCTGATACCAAAAAACTTAGTGGTATTCGTAGTCAGGAAGTTAATGGTAGTGGTTTTAACCAACTACGATTTGACGATACCACCGGTCAGATTAGTACCCAGCTACAAAGTAGCCATGCAGCGACACAATTGAATTTGGGAAATCTTAGTCATCCTAAAGACAAAGCGGTTAGCAATAGCCGAGGTGAAGGTTTTGAACTTAGAACCGATGCTTGGGGAGCATTACGTGCTGGTAAAGGAATGCTAATCAGTACCTATCCACAGGAACAAGCCATAGCTGACCATCTGGAAGCTACACAAGCCCAGTCTTTACTGTCGGAAGGCTATGAAAGCATGAAGATGCTAAGCGAAATTGCTACCAAACAGCAGACTGATGCATTAAATGTGATTAACCGCTTACCAAAACTTATCCAGTCACTTGAACTAAAAACTACAGGGCAGGCGTTAAACAGCACACTGAACTTATTTAAAGAAAGCATGAGCAATGATCCAATCCATGCACTAAAAGATTGTGGCGGGGTTTTTTAAGAAAAAGGGTCTTTTGGCGGGGGTGTGAAAGGGGGTATAGATGAATTCAATACATTTTTTACTGATGCTAAAGATGCAGTGGAGAACTTAAAAGAGTTTATTGAAAATGTTGAGGAGCATGGTGCTGATATTGTAAAAGGCAAGCTTGCCAGTATTAAAGACCAGATTCAGCAGAACCCATTTGAAAGTATTAAAGAAGTGGGAAAAGTCTTGGCAAATGTAGATATGAAAGACTTTGACCTAATGAGCGTATGTGGAACCTTTAGTAAAGGTAGCAAGCTGCAAATCACTCCTTCTAAAGCATTGAGTTCGTTACAAGGCTTTATGGAAGGCTATACCCAAGGTTTAGAAAGTAGTCCCGACACTAAACAGCAAGAGCAGGGCAAAATTTTTAGACAGGCATTGATGTTATTAGCTTCACCAAATGGTATTGCTTTAACGACACCTGAAAATATTGTTTTGCAGGCCTCTCAGGATATTGCCGAGAGTGCCAGTGGTTCAATTAACCTGAGTGCGCAGAAGAATATTATTGGACATGCACAGGACAAAATCAGCCTGTTTGCTGCACAAAATGGGCTCCGCGCTTATGCAGCAAAAGGGAAGCTCGAGCTACAAGCACAAGACGATGCGATTGAGGCGATTGCCAAGAAGGTCATTAAACTGATTTCTACTGAGGAAAAGATTGAAATCACCAGTCCTAAAGAGATTGTCCTGACAGCAGGTGGCTCTCAGCTGAAGATCAATGCCAACGGTGTGTTTTCAACCACAGGCGGTAAGTTTGAGAGTAAGGCTGGGCAGCATTTATTTACTGGTGGAGCTAAAGTTTCATATGAGGTACCTGAATTACCAAAAATAGGGCTATATGCTGTTGATTTCTTATTTTCAAGTTTAGCAGGTACGGGGATAGGAAATGCAAAAATACAGATGTATGAACCAGATAAGAAAGAAATTATTTGGGAAGGGATAACAGATTCAATAGGGAAAAGCAACTTATCAGTGCAAGAAGAATCAAAACGATACGAAGCATTGATTGGTTTTGATGAATGGTCAAGTATCTTTGACGATGAGGATAAATACGAAGAAGAAAATGACGATGAATTTGAAATTGGTGAACATGGTTTACAAGCTGAAAAAAAAGATTTAGAACAATAGGTAATTCTATATGTCAAAAGTTTATATAGTTAAATCTGGTGATACTCTTTGGGGAATCTCAAAAAAACATCATATTACAGTAAAAGAGCTTGCGAGAATTAACTCATTATCAGGCAGAATGATTCATAGCTTAAAAGTAGGACAAAAAATTCATTTAAAAGAAGACTCTGGTATTAGCCATAAATTTGAAACCCAATTAAAAATAGTCTTAATGGATCTTTCTTTTAAACCAATCTCAAAAGCTACAATTCAATTGGATTTTGATGGTAAGAAAATTATAAAAAGTACAACTAATGGTATATTTGATGATATAGGAATAGAAGACCATTCTAAGGGATTAAAAGTATTCTTCAAAAATATAAATGGCAACTTTGATTTAATTGCTGACCATAAAATGCTACCCTTGGGTCGAAAAGTCTTAAAATTAACTTCAAGAAAAATTAAAGTCGAAGGGTCACATTATGTAAAAGATGGGTTACTTAACGAGACTGTATCTGAAATTAAAAATAATTTGAAAAGAGTAGGTAAGCCGATAGTCGATGGAGTCTCTTCAGTGATTGAAAGTCTATCGAGTACAAAAAATCCTCATCAGCCGCAAAGAACATCATCTAAAGAAAAAAATCAATTGCCTGAAGAAAGACAGGAGCAGAAACGAACTGATGCCGGTAATAGTACACATATAATTGCTGCACAATTTACAGAAGATAATTTTTTATTAAAGCCAGTTAATAATAAATATAGAGCTTATATTGTGAGTGCTGCTAAGCGACATGGTTTTACCCCACATTCATTGGCAGCTGTTATTGATGCTGAAGCGGCAAAAATAAAAAAAACGGGGGAGTGGAATATTAATAGTAAAGCAAATTCTAGTTCCGCTGCTGGATTGACTCAGTTCTTAGATGAAACATGGCTCGCTATGTGCAATGACAGGAGTTCTTTAGTTGGGCAATATGTGAAAAATAATCCCAAATTAACTAAAGAACAAAAATTAAATTTGAGGTTCAATGCAGAAATGGCCATTGATGCTGCCGCTGCGTATGCTGTTAGTAATTTTAAAACTTCTGGTCTTCCTTATCAGAATTTAACTGAGCCGAGTTCAATGGCAAAATTTGCTTATTTATTGCACCATGAGGGAGCTTCAGGAGGAAAGAATTTCGTCTTAAATACTCTAAGCCCCGAACGGGCTAAGAAACTATTGTTTATTCAATTTGGTAAAAATGGTGCTAAACAGGCTGAAGAATTCTTAAAAAGGTATAAAGGAGATGCGAAAGCGGCTTATGGAGCGTGGCTAAGAAATTATATTGATGGGCACATCAATATTTATCAGTATGTCGTCGATAAGAGTAAAACTTCGGGCATAAATCTAAGCATGGAAGAAACTATTAAGCTATTAAAAGGACAGTCAATACCAGCACCTATTCCTAAAGAGCAAAAAGTAAATTCACAAACTACTAATGCTCAACAATCAGTACCAAAGAGTGAGAGTAGTAATAAGCCTCAAGTTCAAAGTGATGAGAAAACTGTTGGCTGGGATGAAGGATGGCATGATCCTTTACTACAATGTAAATTAAGAACAGCAGGATTAGCAAATGCGAAAGGAGCTACATTTGGTAAAGTGAGAAATAATGGAACCAAGAATCATCAGGGCGTTGACTTACAGGCTAATCCTGGTACAAAAATATATGCCGTATGTGGAGGGGTGATTGTTTTTGCTAAGGACTCTGGTGGTGCGTATGGTAAAGTTATTGTTTTAAGGGTTGATATAAATGATTTAGCGGAAAAACAAAAAAAATATGCTCAAAGTAAACTTACAAAAAATCAATATGTCTACTTTTTTTACGCTCATTTGTCAGATATTAATGTGGCTAAAGAAGATTCAGTGGATACTGGAGAGGAAATTGGAAAGACAGGTTCAACTGGCAATGCGAATAAGATGACGGCAATTTCCAATGGTGCTCATCTTCATTTTGAAGCTAGGAGTGCTCCTTTATTAGGCGTTGGACTGGATGGAAGGATTGACCCTATACCATTTATAAATGCGAATTTACCGTATTGATTTGAGGTTTTTATGAAATTTATGAACACTTTTGCAATGATAATCGCTTGTGGAGTTTCTTTTAATGTTTGTTATGCAAAAGAAAATCCTTCATGGAGTGATTATTTACAAGATTCTACCCAAATAAAATCGCCTGTAGAATATATAGATACGTATAATAAATATTCTGTTATTAGCCCCAATTTTAAAATAAAATTAACTGATTTTGGTAATATTAATAAAACAAAGAAAAATATTAACTACACATTAAAAAAATATGGGGTTCAAGTTTTAAATGGAAAATATGTATATAATGTATTTGAAACAACAACCCCTTTGAAGTCTAATGTTGATTTTACTTTGCTATATCATGATAAAGATATTGTTGCTTTTAGAATAAAAGAAATTAGTACTATTGATTATGTTAGAGTTCCTTTTAAAAAATTTCAGGTCACAACTTATTTATATAATATAAAAAATAATAATTTTACTGAAATACCAGTAATACTCTCTAATAGTGATGAGGGTAATGAGAAAACAGATCTACTCATGGGTGATCAGGTAACATATGATGCTAAGAAAGGACAGTATACGTATCTTGCAAATATTAAAACTTATAAAGATGAAAAAATTTCACCATTTAAGATTACTGTGAACGTTAATCTAAAATGTATTTCATCAACTTTAGGTTGCGAAACTACAGGTGTTTTGGCAGCTGAAAAGCAAATTAAATAATTTAACCTTTAGAGATTATTTAACAGCTAGGCTCTGTATTCATAAATTGCAATAAAGTTAGTAATAATGAAAATTTATCTACTAACTTAATTATACTTGTATAAATTTTAGGATACTCAAATAATACAGCTATAGCAAAATATATTTACAAAATAAAAAAATATTAGGGTGATTAAACAAACTATATTCTCAAATTTTTATTGAGCACGTAGAAAAATCTGAAAAAAATACAGAAAAATAAGTAATATACAAGACTATTCTTATCAAAAATGAAAATTTTAGAAGAATTTCCTGTTCAGGGTGGATAATAGCAAGGTGAAATATCCTAATTTAGAAAATTCTAGATTTATATCGAAGAATAATAATGTGGTATATTCTATAGCTAAGAAATATATATATAAATTAAGAGGTTAAATCAGAATTTTACCTGATAACCTTAAGTAAAAAATAGAAATAGAAAAATAGGTGGTTATTATTCAATTGATAGCATAGAGTCTATAAGGATAAG
>NZ_JFCC01000053.1:0-17244 GCF_000582925.1 Acinetobacter sp. 1294596
TGGTAATGCGCGTATCGTTGAATAAATCGTTGTATGGCTTACATTCATTGTTTGATCCAAATCAGGAAATGTCTTTAAACGCTTTGCTATTTGCTGAGGAGACCATAAACAACGGATCGCTTCAACAATAAATTTCCAGAGGATTGAATCGATTTTGAGTTTTCTGTGACCACGTCTACGTCTAGCGAAGGTGTTATCAGAAGCATATCGAGCTTGATAAACGTCATTGATGCTATTTCTTTTAAGCTCACGATAGATCGTACTAGGATGTCTTTTAATGAGTTCAGCAAATTTTCTGGCTGAAAAGCCTTCTTTTCTTGACTCAAGCATTAATGCAGTACGATCTTCAAAGTTAAGATGATGGTATGACAATTTTATATACTCCATAAACCCTTTAAATTAATTAGGTGGTTTATGTCGCACTTCAAGTTTTACTCTGCCAAGTAATCTTTATAATTAAAGACTAGTTGATCACTTTTAAATATTAGATATTGTTCTTCATCTTCATCTTCATCTTCATCTTCATCTTCATCTTCATCTTCATCTTCATCTTCATCTTCATCTTCATCTTCATCTTCATCTTTGCAAATTAAATAGCTTTGCTTGAATAAATTATTTTCTAAAATTTGAACAACTTTTCCTAGAGGGGATGCCTCGAACAACTCTTGATTTTCTAAACATCCAAGTTCAACTTCCTCAATAGAACCTAGAATTATTATTTGCTCTGCTATCATCTTCTGGATGTGTTCATTCTCTATTACATTGAAAACATCTAGCAATTGTTCAAAATTATCATTCAAACAATTTATTTGGCACAACAATGTCATCCATTCTTCATTCCACGTTTTAATTGAATCTTTTTTGATAAGAGAAGGAATATACTTATCATCATTTAAAATTTTAGTATGCAGCATTAGTTTTAAATTTTTATTATAAATATCATCATGTTGATGACCATTGTTCAAACGCTCTTCACTTAGAAATCTTTCACGACACCAGTTTGCAATTGATAAAGCTTGGGGCTTCTCATTTCTATGCCATAAGGCTATTGATAGAATTCCTAAATCAGCTACTGAAAGTTGGTGACGTAAGGAAATTAACTCATTGATTGCAGACTGTGGGGCAGTGGTTAGAAATATAATTTTTAACTGATTAAAATCAGTTGGTTGATATTGAGGGCCGTTTAATAAACGTGTTTTTATCGATCTATGTTTGTATGCCTCAGCATACTGTCGTTCTTTAAAGGCAACCGTTTCAGCTTGAGTTAGTAAGTCGATAAAAATTTGGGGATCATACCCCTCTACTAATCGCTCGATAATCCAATCACGTGTTAGGCCACTTCTTAAAGGGCTAGTATTACCAAGTAAAGCATGGCAATACCATAACCATCTCTGTTTTAATGACTCAGGTGCATCATGCTCAAGCCAAGTGCATAGAGGTACCAATAATGATTCAATGATTTCATCATGGTTATCTCTGCTTTTGACAAAAACACTCAAGCTTTCATGAAATGGTCTTAAACCAGATAAAGATTCATGTAGCAAAAAAATTACTGAATTTATATCTAAGAATGAATCAGAAAAAATTTTATTAAAAGAAGTTCTAGGCCAGAAAAAATTAAAATTTACAACAAGATGCAGTATATTTTTTTGCTTATGATTTAGCGTATGCCAAATCGATAGATAATACTCTTCAATATCCCCGCCGCTATGCATAGGAAGCTTATTGATTTGCCACTCATTAATGGGAAGTAGGTTAGTTCTTAGATATTCACAAGTATAGATCAGTTGCAACGGATAACCATGTGTAGAATTTAATAGTGCTGAAGCAGCTTTGGTGATGATTTCATCTTTATTTCCATAATCATTCGTTATTAATGCCCCATCTTTTATTCTTTTAGTTACATAAGCTGAAATGGCATTGCCAGACATAGAGGGAAGGTATGTCCAGCTACTCTTAGGGCATAAAGTTAAAAGTTTTTTTGGTAGATATTCATCGTCTACAGGTTGTGTACCAATAATAATTTTAAGATTATCTGGTAGTGGCAATAATGTTTTAAAAAACTCTTCTAATGGATTGATATTTTTATTATTATCTCGCCAAACGTGATCTAGTCCATCAATAATAAATATAAAAGGCTTTCCAATTTTTTTATAGTGACTTCCACATTTTTCAAGAATATTACTTAAATTTTCAGGTTGTTCATGAGATGAAATATTAATTTTATGATGAAATTGTCTGATTTGTGAGTAAAGTGATTCAGAAATAACTCTTAAAGAAAGTCTATCCTGTGTTCTATCACGTGTAGAAATAAAATAATGATGTCTGATATAGGGAATTTTCTTATCTTCTAATTCATTACACAGATAACTCAGGTATGTACTTTTACCTAAGCCTGGACTACCAGTTAGAACATATATATTTGTTTTTGCTTCATAAATGATTTCACTAACAAAATTTTCATGAAAACTTTCATCTGGCAACACGTAATCATCTGAAATATAAAAACTCTGAGGTATAGGTTCAGGTCTTTTGGTATGAATAACAGAACGTAATATGTCTAAAGTAATCCAACCTTGGGGGGCTGGATAATGTTGAATTGTTGCCCATTTCTTAGCTTCATATAAGAGACGTAAACATCCTATTTCATCGCTAACTTTCATTAGAGAATCTTGTACCTGATTTTCGAGTACTAAATATATGGGATCATCATAAGCAACTTTTAAACTCTCTATAAAAGTTTTAGCTTCGCCTTTACTACCTAACTGCTTTATGATTTCGTCCTGAATATTTTTAGGTATTAATTCAAATTGAAGGTAAGGAGTTTCTTGAAAACAAGATTCTACATCTCTTGCAAGACGCTTGTTTGTTACTAAATTGATCGAATTTATTTGATCTAATGGTATGCGTTTGTAGGCATCATATATTTTTCTTAAAATACTTTTTGAACGTTCCGTCTTTCCTGACTTTTTAAGAATCCAATCCCAAGAAAATTCGTTTTCTTCTTTTTCTGGAGAAGGTGAATATTTGACTTGATAGTAGTCATATTTATTATCTTTTCTGACACAAATTACGTCATCTAATGCCTGCGGGGTATCGTCAGTATCATCAGTCGCTTCAAATAAAACCTTCTGGTATTTGTCTGGGAAATTCAGCCAGTCAGCAAGAATGCTTATGCCGAATAAAGTTTGATAATCATAGCCTTTATATGTAATCGCAGTACTTTTAATATTATCTTTAGACATAAGCTTATAGATTTCATAAGTATTTTCTCTATTGTATATCCTAAAGTTCAAAATTATTTAAGAAAAAACATGATTGAGTAAATATTAATCAAAAATTGGATCTTTAGTTAATTATCGTGTTCTAAAAAAACTATCAACGACTTCATAGCATTCACTTTTGCTTGAAAGTTACTAATTTCTCTGCTTTTTATTGCTTTAACTTGTTCAATTTTAAATTGGATATCAGGAAATTGTCCTTTTAAATCATGCAATGCTTCAATTTCTTCTTCTAGTGCAATGATTTCGCCCTCAAACTCTTCTTTTTTCAAATTTAGTTCTTGGAGGGTAGATGTTGACTCAATGCAAAACTGTGATCGTAGATCATGCAAATTTTCAGCTTCGGTATAAGTGGTTTGTCCATATCTACTTTTTTCAACATCAACGGTTAAATAACCATCTTTAACCAATCGAAGTATCAACCGATAAACACTTTGATAGTTAACATTACTATCTACTACTTCTAAAAGTTTAACTTTATCCCAGAAATCTACAGTTTGCCATGACTCAATTTTATAGCTACAAAAGACTCTAGAAAGCTCTCGGAACATTGGTAAATTTTGAATTTCCATATTCATTACACAAATAATGAGGATTATAGTCCGTGGATTAAAACACTTCAATTCTTGATAGTTCTTGTATTTATGGTTATCACCTATGAATCAAGAACTAGCACTGTCGATTGGCTTTAAAATCAGGGAAACTCGGAAAAAAAAATCAATTAGCCAAGAACAATTAGCCTTATTAACAACGATTGATCGTAGCTATTTGGGGCGAATTGAAAGGGGAGAAGTCAGCATTACTGTTGAAAAACTCTACCAAATCTCACAAACACTCAATGTTAATCCTAAAATATTACTCCCGTGATAAATATTTTTTGAGAAGGTGAGGAGCTAGTAGATGATCTATCTTCAAGTTAGTTCTTAACTTTACCTCTTCTATAATATCTATAAGTGTTTCTGTATTCTGATGAAGCTGTGACTCCAAATCATCAATTTGAGTGCGCAGATTTTTATTGGTGTCCGTAAGAGCTTGCCTTGTCTTTTTATTCACATAAAGTTGCTGTTCTTTAGTCTTTAGATTTAGTGGCGAAATCTGCTCAGATACATACAGAGATATGAGCTTCTTCCTTTCAGCCGAACTTAAAGTACTAAGCCCACCTGATATATACCCTTTAGCTGTTAGACGATTATGAAGAGTTTTGTGCGAAATAGGGGATTTTTCGAAGCCTTCAATCAACATCATTTGCAATTCTTGTTCGATGACTTCATCTAATTGTTTACCACGTAACATATCAGGCTTCCTTAGTCTCAATTTTTTGCTGTTCTATAGCGAACAGTTCACTTAAGGTTGTTGGTAATTTAGTGATAGCATCACCATAATGAAAAACAGGAACAGGAGTTAAACTATTTTGTCTGCCAAGTGCTTTTGTTTTTAAATCACTTAAATAAAGTATTTTTTGACGTAAATCCTCAAGCATTTCGCTGTAAGATAAATCATGGATTACGATTTGCTCTATATGTGCAAACTCATCTAGCAATTCATTCAGAGTATGTTGTAGAGCTTCTAATTCACCTTTACGGCCAGTTAAAGCAAAGTTTCCACATTGATCCCCTGATTGGCAGGCAAGACGTTTAGGGCAATCATGCACAGCTACTTCACGCATACATCCACCAAAAGGCAAGGGGTGTAAACACGCATGGCGTTGAACTAATGAGTTGGCTAATGATTGATCTTCTTTAACCAATTCATTAAATGACTCTGCGATATCTTGAAAATATTCATCAAAGAAAGATTCCTTTACATAACTCGCTACTTCATTTTTCGAGTCAAAGGTTTGTAAATTCATCTTTAAATTATTTTCTAGATCCAATTTTTCTGAAAAGTACATTATTCCATCATCTTTGATAGAATCAATTGGATATTCTGGCTTGAGTTCTTGCTTAGCATTTTCATAAAGTACCAATTCTTGTTTTTCTAATAAACTAGCTGTGACCTTACGTTGTTTTAACGCTAAGTGTTGATAATACTGGTTTTGCTTGATATCTACACGGCCCATAAGCATTGCTTGCAAATGTTCAGCTAAACCACTGAGAGCGAGAAAAGTATTGATATTGTGTCTTGGGATATGACTGGTAAGCTTGGAATGTTCTGTTTCATTCTCAAGTAAATTATATTTTTCAAAAACAGACCTACTTAAGGAATTTCCAAAAAAGCTATTTATTAACATTCCATTTAGAGGAATGATGTTTGTTTTGTTGATGAAAGCTCTTTGTAGTGTTGCAGATCTAAACTCATGAATAAAAAGTAGATCTTCATAAGCGATTTTTTCTGTTTTTCCTTCATAATTAAAAACATGATCGATAGGATATTCAGAGTCATAATTGGCTAACCCTTTAATAAATTGATTAATATCTTCTTTTAAGTAATATCTTTCAACGCCTTGACCATTTCTAATTTCATTATAAATTGGAATGTTTTTAATGGACTTAATAACAACATCACGTTGTCCAGCTCTACCTTTATAGTTATCTTTTACTCCAAAAATGGTTCCAATGAGATCATCTATTTCAACAAAATCCTGATCAATATCATCAATAGATTTTGGCAAAAAATCTGAACAATTTTTTGACCTGATATAATACAGATGCTCTCTATATTCTTGGGTGAGACCTAATACTGACTGAAATATTGTCTCAACTAAATTTGCAGATAAAGGCTCAACCCAGTGGATTCTAAAGCCAGCTCCTTTCGCACCATGGTATTGAATTCCCAATGTGTATTGCTTGATACCATCTAAAGTTAGATGCTCTTTGGTTACTGGATCAATTATAGGTTGCTTTTTTAATGCATCTGTTTTTAAAAGTATTGCTTCCGTTGAACGTAAACCCGTGACTATGAGTAATAATAAAAGATTCAGAACAATCTTTTCACCATTCGTTTCGCACAAACCAATTAAGGACACAATATTGATAAATGTCCGAATAGAAATCAGCTTCTCTTTATCTAGATCATCTTCATCAAGTTCTAATTGATCTATTAAAGCTTTTGTTTTCTTGGCATTTGGGGTTCTATTCTGGCGATTTATATAGAGGTATTTTTGAGAAAACTCTAAAGGTAGTTCAGTAAAACCGTAATAATTTAACATCTCTTGTAATCTAAGGTATGTACCAGCATGATCAGGAAGATTCGTTTTACTCGAATTTTCTGCCAAAATTTCAAAAGACTTATTTAATATTAATGTAGATAAATAGCAGGGATGTATGCTCTCGATTTTTTCAGAATATAGAGCACTATACCAACGCTTCAGGATTAAAAATTCTGCATATAGTTTTTGAGGTGATGCTTTGGAATTAGATTTACGATAACTAAGAATAAGTACAGATTTAATAAACTCTTGAAAAATAGGATCAATAGTATTGTTTTCGATACCTTTCAATTTTTTAATAGTGCCAAAAGTGAAATGTGTTTTACCACTTCTAGATAACAGCCAACCAGATCCTATCGTACCACCATACCAAGATGAATCGTCCCAATTCCATTTAAAATTAGACTGTAAATTCTGATTAAAGTAATTTTTTTGTTCGTCAATAAAAGCATTATATTTTTCAATGTTCATGAATATCATCCTTCTGTAATGCACAACGAGCTATTACAGATTCAATTTCGAATTTAGTTGACTCATGTACTCGAATCAATGGATTTCTAGATACCCCAATTCCATCTGATAGCTTAATAAGATCATTGATTTCACTTTGTATGCTTTCTAAAACATGATTATGGTTAGCATCTATAAAAGGATGAAAGTACATGCAACCATAGCAATTGCGAACTGGTTGAAATAAACATTTGTCTTCGTAGGAGCACCCACCAATATCATAATGAATTTTGCTACCAATATTTCCTAGTACTTTTTTCTGAAGCCAATCTTTCTTATAAACAAGCCTTCCAGTCAGGAGCATAGCGATCATTTGTTTATACAGAGAATTTTTACCAAGTGCTTGCGCTCTAATTTGAGCAAGTTCAGGGGTAGAGAAAATATAATGTCTAGCAGTTACAACAGAAGAATGACCTAAGATATAAGCAATCTCTTCAGCAGAAGACCCTGCCATAGCCAAACTATAACCAACGTGATGTCTAAAATCTGAAAAGGAGTACTTTTGCCTTATTATTTCACCTGAAAGAACAGCTTTTCTATAGATTTCAGGAGAAAAATCAAATAATTGTGTATTAATAGCTTTCAAACAAAAATGTGCTGAATATGCCCCCATCTCAAATAGTTTATCTTTAGGATTTAATTTAAATCTTTCGATATAAGCCTGAATAATCTCAGCGACTTCTTCTGGCAGTTTTATTGCTATTTTTTCATGTACATAACGTGCTTGTTTTGCATATGGAATTAGTATGCTGTATCGATGGAATTGATCTGTCGTACGAGTAGTATCTATTTTTATGTCTTCAGCGGATAGTTTAGCTAACTGCACAGGCCTAAGACCAGTTACATAAATCAATCCAAGTATGGAAGAATAGAGTAGGGTTTGATTATCAATGTCTTTATTTGAGTTCACTATATTGTGATTTAGCTTTGAAAACCCCTGTTGAATCATTGTGATAATAGGGTAATCGATCGGATCTTCGTACTGTTGATAATATAATTTTGAATTAAAGGCCTTAGGGCGTTCAAGGAATTCCAATTCGTATTCTTGATTAATATCAAAACCATGAAAACCCTCTAAAAACAATAATTTAACTAAAAATTTTAAATTGTAGAAATATGTATGATTGTTAATTTTTGCTAGATTAAGGAGTACGGATTTTAAATTATGAAAGTTGAGTGTTAATTGATTTCTTTTTAAAAATTTAATCGCATATATAAAAGCGTGAAATATAACATCAAGTGAAGATGGTGTATTAGTTTGAATAAAATTTGCCAAAAAATATTTCACTAATTTTATTTCAAACGACAATAGCTTAGAAAAATTCAGCTGAATCCGTTCTCCTGAGTAAGTAAAAGCCCAAACTTCATTAGATGTTTGAATAAACTTACTATCAAACTTATCTGCTCTATGAAACTTAATGATTGTTGGTAAATGCAAAGATTCTATGAGACTAAGATCAGCATCATGGAAAATAATAAATTCACTGGAGCTATCATCATTTTTTTCAAAATCCAGATTAAGTTGAGGCATATTCTTATCATTCATAATTTAACACTGGAATCAATTATCCGAGCCAAGTTCATAAAATTAGCACGTTCTACAATAAAACGTTTACCGTAATATATGGGCATTGCACTTGTAGGAGACCAACCACCTAAGGCTCTTAGATCATCCTGTGCTTTTAGCAGAGCATCACTTACACTTTGTGTTAGATCAGAGTAACTAACATTTTCTTTCTTATACTTCTCAAAAGAAAAGCTTAACATCATATAAGCCCAAGAATGTCTACATACGTGTGGAGTTAGGCGTTCTATTGAATCATAAGCTGAAGTATCAAAACACTCAGGCAACAATGCTTTTAATGAGAAATCTACCTGATCAAATATTTTTTTAACACTGGCATAACTTAAAGCAGAGTAGGGAGGTTTTAAAGATGTAAATAAGATTTGTGAAGGAATTTCTTTTCGGATCTCATTTATATAAATTTGAATAATTCTATAGTCTCGTTCCTGTAGTTTTATTACTCGGTACGAATATTCATTTTTGATTTTTGGCTTTTTCGATCGTTCATCGAACTCATCATCTGTATTTGTAATAATTAAGCTAAAATTATGATTCTGAATTGATTTTTTAATAGAATTAGTTGTTAGTAGCATAAGTTCACCAATTCTAAGACCATAGTTAAGCATGAGATGTATGATCAGAAAATTCCTGAGTTGCACACTTTTAGATCTAAAAGGATTTAATTCATTGCATCTATTAGAGTTGCTCGGTGAAATAACTGAATACAATCCTTTAATCATTTCCTGATTCATACTCTTAAAATTATAATTTATTTCACTTTTAATTGTTTTATTAGCTTTTGAAAAATTATTTATAATTTTTTTCTTTATTGTCATATATTTATTTAAGTTTTCTTTAATTTTTTGAATTTCCTTCAACGTGAGTTGCGGCTGTGATTGGATGCTTAAATATTCATCAATCAAAAAATTGTAAAACTTTAGAAAGGATCTAATTCTATGGCCAATTGTTGTGTAATTGGTATGGTCTGTATGTCTTAGCCGGATAAGATTACTTTCAATTTTTTTATTATTTTCTAAGTAGACAATAAAATTATCAATTTCACTTTGGATGATCTCAAAGTTATAGGATGTCGAGTAGAACGACTCACAAAAAGATGTCGAAAACTTTTCAAACCAAAATTCATACCAAAATTTTATTGCGATTAAATCTGCATGCTGAGTAGAGATACTTTGAAATCTAAGAAATTTCATGGTGTACAGCATAGGGTACAAACATGGACATGATGAATCCAGATCAAACAAAAGAATAATTTGATTTTCGTTTGAAACTTTCTTTTCCAAATGAATTGTTTTTAAAGCAAACATAGTAAAGTTTATGAAGTATTCTTGAGGTCAACATATCATATTTTACAAATGAAATTGAAATTATTTAAGTTATTGAATTTTCGTTTAATAAAAGAAGATATGAAGTTATTATCAGGTATAAGTCATTTAACATAATATACATTATACGAAATGTTCTGTATTAACCATTTGATTTATAAGAATGTTTCGCCACACTTGGGACAATATTCCCAATGTTCTTTGTCTGCATATTCAGCGTCATATTCAGCATCACATTCAGAACAAACAATTTTGTCTAACTCATCATGGCTCATGCTGGGTTTTTCTTCGGCAACGGCTTAACACTAAAAATCTGCATTTGAGCACCAAACTTAGTCTGTGACTCTACAAATTGAATTTCTACTTCTTGAGCATTGTCTGCACATTCAGCTAATACAGATTGAATCTGTTCAACTGGCATAACACCGGCTGCTGGAGTTAAGTTGTATCGCTGCGGTGAAAATACTGTTGTAGATAAATAAACTTTCTCTACACCATCTTTTTCAGTACGGTAAACAGATGGCAAAATTGTGCGTGTATTAAATTGAACTTGCATGGTAAAAGCCTCCTCAGGCAACTAAATGTAAGCCCGATTTAGGGCTATATTGTGAAACTGGAAGTTGATAATCAGCCGGATATTGATCACACATCTTGAGTTCGAACATACGAACAAATGGAATAACCTTGCCATTAGGATTCTTATGTAGGTTTTGAAGATGTGACTTAGAAATACCTACATTTAAAAGATTATTTAGTGAGTCGTAAAAAGTACGCTCGTTATATAGCTCTTTAGTTTTAACCCAGCCAACTTGACGCATAAGTGAATAAAACTTAAATGCATTATTCGCTTTTGTATAACTTGGCTTACCAGTTTTAGTGGTAGTAACTAGATTGGATCGGAGTAAATCCAAAACTTCTCCATCAGATGAAAAATTCATATATTTACCCTTCATTGTGTCTAGGATCGGGTCAAAAGCTACGTGCCAGAGTCGTAGCAATAATTCTGGCTGTTCATGTTGAAGCTTAATAAGCTGATATAAATTAGTTGGATAACCATTTTTAGACAGATATGTCTTAGTAATACGGCCTTCAAGACGTAAAACAGCATTAGCAAAAGGCAAAGCATCATGCATAGCCATTACAAGAGACTTAGAACGCATACAGCCTTTATCTGCTTGTTTTTGTACTTTATTTAGTTGTGCTTTTACTTCTTCAAACTTACCGTAAGCCTTCGGACGTACACTTGCACCATCATTACCCCAAGTAATGTAGTTGTCGTATTTAATCTGTCTGGCCTTACGATGACCAGACGCAAGATTAGCCATATAATCAAGAACTGGTTGAACCATATTCTGATGAGGCAGTCTAAAAATATAAGTAGTATCAAGACAAAGGACTTCTGCACGTTCTAAATCAAGAATTGGAGCAAGCTTAGGGAAAGCTTCAAGTAACATTCCAATCATATGGAAAGCACCAAGTTCTATAGATTCAAAACCATATACGTTATGACCTTGAAGTAATTTAAGCGGTGAAGCTTTAATTTCAACATAAGGATGGGTATTCATCGTATTGGTATAGAACTTAACAGCCATATCAGTGTAATCACTTGGGAGAGACTCGTATGGGTGGTACAACTCCCCTGTTATAGTCTCTCCATCGTCATTTTTACTCACATGCCGAGTAGCTGCTGGAACTCCATAATCACGAATATCACCATTAAAAAAATGGTGATTATCAAAGCTACGCACATGCGTAGGAATGATATAAATCGCTAAACGGAGGAAATCAAGCATTCTGGTATACCGGTATACTAACGGATACAAAATACAACAGGTATACCGGTATATGCAAGCATATTTATAAAAAAACGTATACGCTTATAGCAATGTATATCTTGATATTTGGTTAAAAAAATGCCTCAGACTGTCAAATTGAATGCTTGGGAACAGGAAGCTTTAGAAGAGAGATTCAATTTAATAAATAAAAAATTAATTATGAAAGGATTTAAGCCCCTTAAATCTGAAAGTGAAATAGTGCATAAAATATTAGAGATGACACTAAATAAAGTTGGAATAACTGAAAACGGAAGCTTAAAAATAGAAGAATAAAACAATTAAATAAGAAAAGTTCTCAATAAGCCTGAAAGCTCCGTTATATATAGCTCATAGAGCATATTGCAAAAAACTTTCCGCAGTCAGGCACACTATTAGATAGCAGTGTGCCCTACTCTAAAATGATATTTTCGCTCGTTCGGTCGGTCGGTCTGTCGCTGCGCTCATCCTCCTCTCTCCTCGCTCAAATATCATTAAGATGTCGCATAATGCAGATTAATGTTAAATAACGCCGATTTGCTCTAAAAATAGTTGCAAATCGGCTATGTAACATAATCTGGACTACATTATGCGAAATCAATCACAGTAAATTCTTTTAGATTCACAAGCACTTTGTTGGCATGATTTAGAAACAAACAGAAGTAAAACTAAAAGAAGAAATAGGGGTAAAATCTTTATAAATGCTTTAATAAAAATGACCATCAATGTCTCCAGTAAAAGCAAAAGCGTAATCAGAGGGGGAAATATTCATATTGTCATTGTGTCAGTTCGTAGACACTCACTTAATACTTTTCTTCTAGCATTCTTCATTACGTAGCAGATCGATAAGCTTTTTCTGTTAAAAAGCTTATGAGCATCTTAAGATGCTCTATCAGGAAGCTCAGAAAATATTTCGATTAAAGCAAATATAAAAGCAAGAAAAGAAAGAATGAAAAATACCACAGAAAAAGAGGCAATCATTTCAACAAAGTCTTGTTCAAAATAGTGATCTAAATAACTGCAATAAGTATCAAATAGTTCTGCAATAAAATAAACAAATTGAGAGAGCCAATAGAGAACAAAAGGTATAAGAGCTAAGAGTGAAATGGAGAATATCAAGCCCGCAATAATGTATAAAAAAATTTTCATATTAAAGTCCAGTAGGTTCTACAGGTTGCTGAATTTGCTGCTGATAATTAATTGCTTGTAATCTTTGTTCTCGTACTTCGTTAGATGCAGCTTGCAAAAGTCTAGGGTTATTGGCTAGCTCTTTACAATAAGTAAAAGGAATATCTATATAATTTCCATCCCCTGAATATGCAGTGCATTTAGTTCCAGACAAGAAAACAGAAGCAATACGTTTTGTCTCTCTAACGAATGGATCTGAGGGTAATTCAGTATTAAACGGACTTTGGTTTTCAATATCCAAAGCATTCTTTTGTTGTTGAACAGAATGATCAAAATTTTTTTGTTCAGGCTGTTTTTGTTCAACTTGTTTATCATCACCAAATAAACCGAAAAAACTTGTCTCTTGTGCATTGGCAAACCCCTTATAAAAAAGAAAAAGAGGAATTAGCAGAAAAGCATAATATTTAAGTGGAAAAGTCTTTTTAATATTATGCACTTCACTGGAGACATAAAACTTATATAAATGTTTTGGATAACGCCAAAATGTTTTAACAAGTGCATCAGAAGCAGTATGTTTTGAAAATGTTGTTTTAGCTTCGGCATACTCAAAAATCATAGCCATGTCATAACCGAACTTTCGACGCATAATATAATGAGTTCCGACAGAAGCCAAAACTTCAGCACAAAGTAAACGCGGATTTTGAGTAATCATATAAATATCAAAACCAAAATGGCCATGTAAAGTAAGCGATATACCAATATCACGAATCTGGGCCATACGTGGTTTATCAGAAATCAAGTTTCTATCAGCAAAAGCAGGATGTTCATGTGCTTCATCATAAATAACAACACTGTCATTAGGTAAATCACGCCAATCATGTGGATTTTGCATATCACTTGAAAATGTCATGACACCAGGTATTTTAATTCCAACAATATTTGTATATACGACACGTCCCTGATTTAAATGCTTAAAAATAATTTCAATAGCTTTGAGTGTTTTGCCTGTTCGCGGAGGTGCAGAAATTAGATATAACATATTATTAAGCTGCCTTTCCTAACATAACTTTAGCAGACTTGATAAAAGCAGCTATACCCATTGCCGACATAATAACACCAAGCCCTTGAGGTATTTTCAAAATAGAAATCAGGCCTAATACATCACTAGGCAAACTATAGAATAAGCCTTTCATTTGCTGTTGAGCTTGCGCAACTAAATCATCAGCAAAGTTATAAGTGAAAAACATTAAGCCAGCACCAAGTAATAAGCGAGCAACTAATGAAGATGCAAAAGCAGTTAATATAGTGATTAATATCGCAGGCATATTAAACACTCCTCAATGTACGGTATGAAATAATAATTGAGAAAATCATAACTATATTTCCCAGATATTTTAGAACATCACATAATGCAGAATAGGAAAAATTATATTGAGAACCTAAAATGTTTATTGAGTTCTGAGCAGGACAAGAAACATTACTAGGGAATAAATCTTTTAAAAAATCAGAAAATGAAAATGTATGATGATTAGACTCAAGCTTAATATCATCAAGTTGAGAAGTATCAATATTTGAATCAGAGCCAGAATCAGTTTCTGAATCAGATTCTTTATTAGAAAAAAATGAAAATAGTAAATTATAGATTCGATCTAAAATAGAACCAGAGTTCGAATTAAGATTATTTACTGATGAAGTAACTTCTTTATTTAAACAATCCCAACTTTCTTTTTCAGATAAACCACAACCAGTAGGTAACGGATCAGGGGGGCGATTGCATACATAAGCATTTAAACGATAATCCCAACTAGAAGGAGCGTTAAATCTAGAACACTGAACACGACAAGAATAGTAATTAGCAGTATCTACACCAAATTCACCATCTACTTGATCAGTTTCCTCACACTTATAATACTGACATGCATATGGCGTTCTAACTTCCTGATCTTCATATCTGAATGTATAACAACCATCAGTATTATTATTGTCTATCTGGTCATATTTATTAGAACACTGTTTATATTTAATGCCGACAAATACTTTGTAATAAGCATTATAAAGCTCATTATATTCACGTGTAAGTGAATCGTTTAAATCTTTACAACTTACAAAATAATCAAAGTTTGAAGGTGATTCAATTTTTGGAAAAGCAGCACCCCACTCAGCACTAGAATAACCTGCCGAGTTATAAATAACAGGTGGAGGCGGATCAAGATATTTAAATTGAGGCTGTGAAATATGAAATAAACATTCTCCATTTTTTACGTCAGGATCACGAAAAATAGGCTCTTTGTTATTATATTTTAAATCACGGTCATCAATACGAATTGGTATTTTAATGCTTTGTATTTCGACTTTCTCACAAGTTGCATCAATCATTGCCGCATTTAAAGTGAATGAGCATGATAATAAAAATAATATTATAAATCTCATGCTCTAATCACTATATGTGAAGCATACAAATAGCACATTATTAAAATAAAATAGCCAATAATTGCTAAGCCTTCACAAACCTTTGCATATGAAAAAGTATGTGTGTAATGACGACCTGCAATATTCATTGATAAAGTATTATCAGCCGGACACTGTGCATTTACATTGAATATATTTTCATCAAGTTGTTTTGTTGATGCAGGTACTTCAAGAATAGGTAAATCTGCATGTAAACCTGATGTATCAACATCACCAGTTTCTGAATTGCCAGTACCACCACCTGAATTATTATTACTATCGGTTTCTCCATCTCCTGAATTACCAGTAAGTTTTTCACTAAGTAGCTGATAGATAGTATTTAGACCAGAAGAAAATGATTCAGAGAGCGAATTTATAGCTCCAACTATTGAATTCTTAGCTTTATTAATAGCTCTTGTTTCATCACTTACATCTAGTTCATCATCTGGTTCTTCATCCGGTTGCTTATTTGATTTCATACATAAAGATTGGCCATTGAAGGAGCCAGAAACGTAACCGATGGGGCAACGTAAATTATCAGGATTAAGACAAGAATCAGCTGTACATTTAAGTACAGTAGGTTTTTCTGGTTCGTCTGGATCATCAGGACAAATGATAGAACCATTATCACGAATACAATTGTCATCTGGAGGCGTTGGACTTGTTGGTTTTTTCAGAGGTGTAAGTGAACTACAAGTATCACCCGTTGAGATTGCAAATACAGTCCAAGTTCCATCAGAATTTTTTATAGATTCTCTTTCTGTTACTAGACAGTTATTACCGCCAACATCAGCACAAATGCTAGAAGGATAATCAGAAAGATTTGTAGTTAAAACAACTTGAGCACCTGAACCACACATATATGCAGCATGAATATATTGCGAAAAAAAAAGAATAAAAAACCCAAATAAGTATCTAAAATTTTTCATTAAAAAACTCCTAAATACTTATTTGAGCAGAGTATAAAATGCGAGTGCTAAAACGATAACCTGTATCCAATTCCAAAGTGATTCAGTCATTTTTTAGCACTCTAATTAAATTAACCTCGGAAAAAACCAATAACTTTACGAGCTGAGAAAATTACTACTGCAATACCAAGCACCCAAACTGCACCTGTTTCAATATCTGTTTGAGCAGAAGAACCAGATGTAGCACCCCCAACATCAAGAGCATTTGCTTGAGTAGTTGCCAAAGCAACAGCACCTAAAGCACCAGTAGCAACGCCATGACGCTTAAGAATTTGTATACGTTTTTGTTTTTCAAGATTGCCGTTCATAAATGAACCCCTTTTTAATTAGATACCCATTAATTTGCGTATCATTTTGACAGTGAAAACAACAACAAAAATTGCGATAAACCAAAGTAAAAGTTCATCTTTTTCTTGTGTTGTCAGTTCAGGCATAAAACTATGATTTGAATTTTCAAGAACAATCCATTTAGTACAAGTCTGGGGACTTGTTAGATCACTTGATAACTCTTCACAGATAAATGCCATTTCTTAAAATCCTGTACCCTACTTACACTGGTAATAATGAACACAGTATTGAGCATGTACGCTGAACTGTTTGCCACACTTCTTGCACTTATACATAAACTGTGTCATATTGATTATTACCATAAGTTATTGATTTTTAACATATTATACATTATACGAAATGTTCTGTATTAACCATTTGATTTATAAGAATGTTTCGCCACACTTGGGACAATATTCCCAATGTTCTTTGTCTGCATATTCAGCGTCATATTCAGCATCACATTCAGAACAAACAATTTTGTCTAACTCATCATGGCTCATGCTGGGTTTTTCTTCGGCAACGGCTTAACACTAAAAATCTGCATTTGAGCACCAAACTTAGTCTGTGACTCTACAAATTGAATTTCTACTTCTTGAGCATTGTCTGCACATTCAGCTAATACAGATTGAATCTGTTCAACTGGCATAACACCGGCTGCTGGAGTTAAGTTGTATCGCTGCGGTGAAAATACTGTTGTAGATAAATAAACTTTC
>NZ_JFCC01000054.1:0-16633 GCF_000582925.1 Acinetobacter sp. 1294596
GGGAATGCAGTATGACCCCGATAGTCTTATTTCACTGTCAACCAAAGATATAAACAAGCAAGAGCTTGAACAACTTAAACGAGAGCTGTCACAGCCTACCTATAGCAAGAATGGTGCTGGCAAGATTTTAGTGAATAAACAACCCGATGGTGCACTGTCTCCGAACCGCGCTGACGGTGTCATGATTTGCTTTAGTGACATAAGGCCGCCTGCCCGATTAATACCAGGTGGAGGTGGTACACGCAGATTCTAAACAAGGTTTTTAATATGGCAAAATCCAAAAACAAACAGAAAGAGACAAAGCCAAAATCAGCAGGCTTAATGACCAGTGTAGCGGTAGAGAATCTTGCTTTTGCTATGGGACGAGCCGCTGATGTGGATGAGGTATTGCGTCAAGCTGGACTTTCTCGGCAACGTCTTTCGGTCTTAATGACGGATGATGAAATATCACAGGCAATGGAAACCCGGCTTGATGCAGTTTTAAATGCGCCGTGGCGATTCATAGAAGATCATGGTAAACAGACCATTTTCTTAAAAGAGCTTTTTACCAAATGGCATTTTGAAATTGTATCAGGTGCTTGGGAAGCGTGTCCCTACGGTTACTCAGTTTTGGAAGCTAACTACAAGATTGATGAGAATAACCGGTTTACCCTTGCCGATATTATGGTCAAGCCGCTGGAATGGTTTGAGCCTAAAAATAATGGTGAGCTGATCTTCCGTAAGCCCCAGTCCAGTGCTGAAGTAAATGTATTTAAAACTTATCCGCTCAAGTTTTTTCTGACACGGCGTAAACCATCTTATAAGCAGCCTTATGGGGAAGCATTACTCACCAAGCTATATTGGATCTGGTACTTTAAAACTAGCTCCACTAAATTTTGGGTGAAGTTCCTGGAACGATTTGGTTCGCCGTTATTAATCGGTAAGGTGGGTGGTCAGAATCGTAAGCAGCAAGATATTGATGCGATGACCGCTGCTTTACTGAATGCTCATGCACAATCGATCTTATCAATTCCTGCAGAAGATGAAGTAACTACAGTGGGAACTAACTTCTCTGATGCAGGTGCTTCTGCATTTGAAGCTTTTGATAAGGTCATGGTCCGACGTGTGCAGAAAGTGGTTCTCGGCCAAACAATGACATCTGAGAATGACGGTGGTGGCAGTAAGGCACTTGGAGTGGTGCACAATGAAGTCAGAATGGATAAACGTAATTCTGACTTACGCATGATTTCACCGACAGTCCAGGAGTTGATTGATGCTCTTTGTATCCTCAATGGATTTGATAAGCATACGATCATTCTAGGTGGTGAACAGGACCTCAATGTCAAAGTGGTCGAGCGGGACTTGAAGCTTAAGGATCTGGGTGTGCAGTTTAATGACAAGTACATCATTGAAACCTACGGTATCAAGCCTGAGCATTTCAAGGTTGGGGTAGCTTCAGATATCACTCCAATACAGCAATTCAATGCACTACCCCATAAAGCCTTTAGCTTTGCAGCAACTACCAGAAAGCTATCACCTGAACAGCAGGAAGTAGAAGAGCTGACTGATGCACAGCGAAACATGGAACTCTTAAGCAATGCCCAGGTAAATGAGCTTCTGCAGAAGAGTACAACTCCTGAAGAGCTAGCCTTTAATCTGATGCAGATCATGCCTGAGGCCAGTCAGTCGCAGTTCACGGCGAATCTTGAGCGGGCTTTATATGCAGGTGATGTACTAGGGTATGTGATGGCGAGTGGAGGGAAGTGATGGAAGATATTCAGACGTTATATGATGAGTTTGAAGAGTTTTGCACCAAATATTGTGGACTGGTTTTCGATGAATTCTCAATATATCAGCGTAAGAAATTGGGCCATTACTTTGATGTTCGTGATGAATATTTCAAGCTTTGGCTGAATGCAAGGCATGTTTATAGTAAGGATTCCGCCAATGCAACCAGTCACATTTCTTGAGGCCTTACAGTTTGCCCGGTCTCGTAAAATCGTATTGCCTGATGAGTTTTACTCTCTGGATCTCAAGACACGACAACTGGCCACCACGGTCAGTTTTTTATCGAGCATAGAACAGATCCAGACTGTGATAGCCGCTGTAAACAAGGCTATTGCAGATGGCTCGACATTTGAGGACTTTAAGAAACTGGTCGCTGAAAATGAGATCAAGCTAAGTGAGCCTTATCTCAAGAACGTTTTTCGTACCAATATTCAGACGGCGTATAGTCATGGGCGCTGGCAACAGCAGCAACGCAATAGAGACAAGCGACCATACCTGATGTATTCAGCTATCGATGATAGCCGGGTCCGTCCAAGTCACTTGGCATTGAACCGGATTATCCGTCATATCGATGATCCATTCTGGCTCATGTATTACCCGCCGTGGGGCTTCATGTGTCGCTGTACAGTGATTGCATTAACTGAAAAGCAGGCGGAAAAATACGGTATTACGCCAGATGATCAGCTACCGGAGGTGGCTGAGGAGATGGGCTGGAGTACCAGTCCAATGACCTATGGCGATCTATCAGGTCTGGTGGACCAGAAGATTCTGGATTCTGACCTGAATAAAGCATTTTTGCTGGAGCAGAAAGAGATCATCAAGGCCGAGTGGACAGCAAGTAAAAAGTTGGCCAGTTTATTTGCTCCAATGGATGATAAGACTCGGGACTTATTTGATGTGGTGGCCAATACAGTGATTCCACTTGATCCAGATATCCGGCCAAGTGCGATTCGTACTTTTTTGAACTATGTACAGGGTAATGATTAAGTTCTTACGGCGCAGTTAAAGCAGCCCCCTATTACTCTGGCTGAGGAAGTGCTTAAACGCTGGTTGAAGGAGGATTTAGGCAGGCTACAGGCAGTGGCATCGAATAGTGCAACTACAGTGGCTGGATCAGCTTCACTAGCCTACGCTGCATCATTGGAGGTAGGTAAGGTCATTACATTGGATGCGCCGTTACTGCTTGCAGGTTCTGCTTCAAATATTGTGATTCAGATTGAAAATGCTAAAGGTTTAGGCATTGATCTGGAAAAGTTAAATGCAGGGCAAGGCGTACTGTTTCCCTTAGGCATATCTTTTCAGGTAGTTTCAAGGCAAATAGTGAGTGACGAAATATTTTACATATTGAAAAGGATTTCTACCTAGTATATAGATTGTGTTCACTAAAATAATAGTTTACATGAGGTAGGAATGAAGTATTTTCTTTTTTTAATACAAGAGGGTACGGAGAATAAAGATACTCAAAACGATCTGAGTATTGTAGTTGAAAGCGATAGACCAGTTAATTTTTTATCTGATTTTATAGGTGGAAGAGCTACTCTAACAGAAGGTTATACTGGTTATATGACTGATTACTCTGTCCAAATCTGTGATTTTGACAGTTGTCGTCTACATTTATGTCCTGATGACAAAGATAAATACTTGGTTACAGTTAATCCTTGTTTTAAAAGCCTACCTGATAACACTTTAGAAGCACTTCCTCTTCAGGCTAATCAATCATTAAACCTTAATTTTGGAAATGGAGGATTATCATTAAATTATAAAATTCAAAGTATTAGACAGGCACATAACTAAGCTGATTTCGTTTATATATCAACCTCACTCTCTGAACTAATCTCTAAAAACTACCAACATATATCATTGAATTGTAAACCTCTGTTCTCGAAACAGAGGTTTTTTTATGGAGCATGAAAAATGCCTGAACTAAATCAGGAGCATTTGCGCTGTAAGTTTACTGCTGTAAATGTTCCGATCACTACAATGGAAGATGGTGAAACAAAGCGCCGAACATTTGAAGCAGAAGTATATAGCGGTGGTCGTATCGACAATCACTATTACTGGGGTCGCTCAGGTGTGGTGATTGACCTCCAAGGATTACAGTTAAAAGCTAAAACTGGTTTAGTTGAAGAACATTTTGGTGGTAAGCGTGTCGGTGTAGCCACTTCATATGAAATCAACCAAACCTTTAGGGCAAAAGGTCATTTTCTTAGCAATGCAAAAGCTAAAGAAATCGTGCAAGACATCGATGAGGAATATCCATTCCAAATGTCATGGTGGGCTGATCCAGAATCCATTGAAGAAATTGCACCAGGTAAAACAGTTGAAGTAAATGGGCAGCAATTTACTGGTCCATTGCATGTATTCCGAAATGTGCGAGTGCATGAAATCACAATTTGTGGGGTGGGTGCGGACACTCAAACCACTATTGAAGCCTTCTCAGGCAAAGCCAATTCAAACCCAACCAAAGAGGACACAGACGTGACCGAACTAGAAAAAGCACAACAGGCCAAACAGCAGGCAGAAAAGGAGCGTGATGATGCGCTAGAAGAGCTGAAACAGTTTAAAGCCCAGAAACGTGCTGATGAGATTGCAGCTTTAGAAACAGAGCTTAAAACACAATTCAGTGCTGAAGATAAAACTGCATATACCAATATGGATGATTCCGTCTTTGCCTTTACTGCAAAGCAGCTTCGACAGTTTTCTACAGGTGGACAGCAGCCACCAGCTGGCCAGCAGCAACAACAAACACCAAGTGTAAATCCTGCGTTGAACTACCTGTTCAATCATCAGGCTACTGGTGGACAAGGCGGATCGGGCGGTAACAAGGAACATCAATTCACAGCAGGTGCGAAAGCCTTCGCTGAACAAAACAAGGGAAAATAATTTATGCCTATTCACTATATTCCACCGGTATCACTTACTACACGTAAACTGGTACTCGACAATGAAAAGCTGCGCCGTGCCAATGGCAAGGTAACTGCAGGTACCGCCTACAATTACGGCGATTTACTGACACTATCTGATGACAATGTACTGACTCATGCTGCAGATGAATCATCCTGGGATGTGATCTGTGGCCAGAACGTTACCGCAGCCGAAGCAACCATTAAAGCGGCTGAAGGGATAGAAATTCCAATGTACTACGGCGGCGTATTTAACGTTGAGGCCGTGTCTTTAAATGGGGCGTTGCTGGACAAGGCGAAATATGATGCTGCCCGTGCCAAAGCAACCAAAAACAAAATCGAACTTTCTAAGGTGTAATCAACATGCCACAGTCTTTTAATATTGACGGTACTCCACTTGAACTTCTGGATGTGGGTGAGCTTGCTCTCATTCATAGCAATTACCGTCCAATGGATACATGGCTGCTAGATCGCCTGTTTCCAAACTGTCCACTGTTTACCCGGGATGATGTGCCACTAGCTGAGCTTTCTGCTGATCATGATCTGGCCCCGCTGGTATCACCAAATCAGCCAGGTAAGCCATTTGAAACTACTCAGTCTGCAAAAGTAACTAATGTTAAACCGGCATACTACAAACCTAAAAATCAGGTGACTGCTGCAGATACTTTTGAAATTGCCTTGTTAGAGCGTTTACGCACTGCGGGGATTATCTCTACCGGTAACCAGCAGCTCTCTGAACAGGAAAAGATAGTGATTTCTCAAATTGCTGTCATGAAACGCAACCATGACGCGATTGATAACTCGGTTCTAATGATGGCCATTGATCTTCTGAAAAATGGCAAATATCTGCTGCATTCTGATGATTATGAATATAACCTGGTTGATTATGAGCGTGATGCATCCCTAAATTACACGCCACTTGTAGCATGGGGACAGGCAGGTGCCAAGCCGGTGGATGATATCCGCCGTATGCTGGAACGTCAGCTCGAAGCAGATGGTGGTGAAGCAAAAATGGCGCTGATGTCTGGTCTGGTGTGGCAGGCCTTATGGAATGATGCAGATTTCAAAAAGGAATTTGTGACACCGTATGCAGGGATCTCTGTACCAGTTGTACCAAGCTTCGGTGTAAGCCAGAAACCGACATTGAAAGGTACTTTTGATGGAGTAGAGTTCTGGGTTTACGATGCAACCTACCGTCATAAGGGTAAGGTGAACCGCTTCATTGAGAAAGATTATTTCAGTCTGATCTCGGATACCAATGGTTCAGTGGCCCATTGCAAGATTAAGAACATGACCGCTAATGGCGTGGCTCAGCAGTACTTTGACCGTCAATGGTACTGTGAAGATCCAAGCGGCATTATGCTGATGACTGAATCTGCTCCTTTGGTTGTTCCTTCTAACAAAAACGGCGTTGTTGGTGGCCGTGGCTTCATTACTCTATAAGGAGGCTTAAATGCCGAAGTACACAGCAAAACAATCCATCGGGCATTTTATGCCAGGTGATGAAATCAAAGGGCTTGAAGCTAAACAACTTCAGGCCCTTTTAGCATCTGGCGCTATTGAAGAATATCAGGAGCCGGAAGAGCCTAAAGCAGATGGTACCGCAGCACGTCTGGCTGAGCTTGAAAAGGCTAATACAGAGCTGACAGCAGAAAATACTACTTTAACTGAAGCCAATCAGACCGCTGCTGCTGATAAAGCCAAGGCTGAGCAGGAAATTGCTGAACTTAAGGCAAAAGTGGCTGAGCTTGAAAAGGCTAAGCCAGCGTCTAAGTCTAAGGCTAGTGACAAGCCAGCTGAACAGGGCGCTGATGCAGCCAAGTAAGGTGATCTATGTACGCAACAGAAGCAGACATGGTGAAGCGGTTTGCTGATGACATTGAAGAACTAAAGCTGATGCATGCAGATGCAGCAGCTTCTATCAATGAAGCACTTCAGGATGCGGCAGAAGAGATTAACGGTTATATCGGTGGCCGTTATCCTCTGCCTCTTCCCAATGTGCCCAGTAATCTGAACCGCATGGCCTGTGATATTGCCCGTTACCGGCTTTATTACCAGCAACCCACTGAAGAAGTACGTAACCGTTATAAGGATGCGATTAAATTTCTTGAACGGGTACAAGACGAAAAAGCACACCTACAGATCCAGGCCGCAACCAATGAAATTGTAGATGATCAGCCTAAGGGCCGGCCTACCACAATGCCCATCGGAACCAGTTATGTAGGAGGCGTGTTTGGTGATGAAACGCTAGACAAGATGCCTTCATTTAAATAAGGAGGAGGTATGGCTGGGGTTGTAATAAAGATCGATGCTGATGGTGAGTCAGCAGTAATGCAAGCACTTCATCGTCTTTCAGGTTTTGAAGAAACACAACAGAGACTGTTCGATACGATTGGCCAAACAATAGTAAGCAATATCCGTAATAGATGGACGCAGGGCGAAGGACTTGAAGGGAAATGGCGTTTGTCTGGCCGAGTTAAACGTGAAGGCGGTACCACTTTGCGTAAGACTTCACGGCTGATGGATTCCATTACTCATAACGTGCTGCAGAGTGGAGTAGAAATTGGTACTGACGTGATTTATGGCGCAATTCATCACTTCGGTGGTGAAATACGTCATGAAGCCAGAATGCGTCGTACCTATTTTCGTCAGGGACGTGATGGTACGGTGGGTAACAGATTTGTCCGTAAATCCCGTTCTAACTTCATGCAGGAATCTATGGGTAAGGCTTATATCATCAATATGCCAGCCCGTCCATTTTTGGGTTTAACCGAACAGGATGAGCAGGATGTATTAAATGATATCGTGGAGCATTTAACTGATGAGCGATAAAAACTTCTTTGCGGTGCGCGATGAAATTGCAGAGAAACTCAACGGGATTTCAGGTCTTAAAAAGATTTATACCCCGGCCAACTCTGCAAATGTTACAGAGCTATCACAGGTTACAGCAAATGCTCAGGTCTATTACCGCCGTATCCGAAAGCTGGATGATGTTGCAAAGTCATCAATGAACATGCTGGCCCAGCAATGGGAAGTTACGGTGGTTGAGCGTCATGCTTCGGCACAGCTTAATGATGGCTCTGCAGTTCTGGATCGTGCTGGTGCACTAACGCAACAAGTCCTGGAATTATTATCAGGTTGGCAGCCTGCTTCAAGTGCACGACCTTTAAACCTGATTGCAGTTGAAGAGGACTACTCTCCAACATGCGTCTATATCACTTTGGTGTTTGAATCCAAAATGTTTATCTAGGAGCCAGTCATGGCAGCAAAGCAATATGTAGCCCAACAACCATTAGGGCGTTTCAAAAAAGGGGATTTCGTGGGTGGACTCACCGATGCTGAAATCCGACAGCAATTAGATGCAGGTACGATCAAGGAGGTAGAAATAGAAAAGCCCTCTGAAGAGTCGAAACCAGCTGCAGCAAAAACTACAAAAGAGGTAAAAGCAGATGGGAAATAAACCAGACGTTATTTCGTTACAGGGTGAACTGTTCCTGGCTAAAATTATTAATGGTGCGGTATCAGGTATGTTTCCAGTAGGAAGTATGCCAGCCCTGCAGCTTCAAATCACTTCGGATTCGACCGATCACTATGAGTCAAAAACAGGTTTTCGTACGAAAGATGCAGTACTGCGAAAGCAGACAGGAGTATCTGTAAGCGGCACCCTGGAAGAGGTAACCAAGCAAAATCTTGCCATGGTGATGAGTGGTAAAGTTACTGAAGTATCTGCAAGCACTATCGCTGATCGCTCACTAGGTACTGTTGAAGCTGGGACTATGATTGATCTGGGTGAGCGTAATCTGTCAGAAGTTAAGTTTAAAGACGGCGCTGATACAGATATTGATGCCAATACCTATGTACTCGATTCGGCATTCGGTACAGTGATTTTTAATATTGCACCGACTGGTGACGTTAAGTGGTCAGGTAAAGCCGGAAAATTAACACGTACGGCGATTGCAAACGATATCGGCAATGAATACCGCTTCTTCTTTAAAGGTGTTGATACCTATAAAGGGGATAAGGTTGCCGTGACCTTATGGCGTGTGGAGTTTTCACCGGAAACAGAATTTGATCTGATCAATGAGGATTTCTCTAGTTACGATATTGAGGGCGAATGTCTGGCTGACATTACCAAGGTAAATGATGCTGAACTTAGCATGTTTGGCCACATTGATCGTTTTAATGTAGCAGCTTGATACTAAAGCTGAGTAACTAAATCCAAAAATGCAGGCACAGGGACGCATGAGCGTCTTTTTTTGTGCCTGTTTATCGTTTAATACCTTTGGATATCTTTTCTTTTGGGTGGATAAAAAGTATTCTATTAACCTGTATGGTACGGTTTTTAAAGGTAAAAACTGACCTTCAGTGTTGATTGGATTTATTAAATGACACCAGCGCTATATCAGGAAGTGCAAGATTTTTATCTGCACGCAATGGCCTTGACCAAGTTTGCCTTTTTCTTATCAAAAAAGGGTTCTTTTTATACTTTGGTTTTGGCAGGTGAACAACCAGAGATAAATGAAAGAATAAGAAATTTGCAGGGCAATGGGTTAGTAATCAAATACGATAAGGGATCCACCCTTTATTTTGTTTACCAAGTTCAAGATGATATAGAGAAACTGATAAAGTTACCTAAGCTGAGCGATTCACAGATAGAGTTCAAATTGCAAGAGATATTAAACCAATACAGATGAAGCACCTTCGGGTGCTTTTTTATTTCCTGAACTTTACTTTGAGATTCCATCATGAATGATTTTTTTCTAGCAGCTAATCGCTCTATCACAGTGAATGATGTTGAAGTCCATCAGATCCAGATGAAAGATTTTGACCAATGGGCGGTACATGCCGAAAAGATAAAAGGCTTCTTAAAGGAAAAAGATTATTCAGATGAAGTTTTGACTCAACTTTTTAAGGCTCATTCAATTGAAGTGCTGAGTATATGCAGTCTGGCCACCAGGCTTCCAGTAGCTAGTTTGATTGATCTAGCCACAACATCCGAACAGCAATTTAAAGAAGTTTTATCAGCAGTACTACAGGTCAACGGCGCTTACTTTAAAGAAGATCAGCCTAAACGCCGTAATAAAAAGCAGGCAGCAAAAGACAATGATTCAACCTGGTTTGACTCATTCCAGTTGCTGATCAGTGCTGGTCATACTCATACCGAAATCATGAATATGACTTATGGTGCTTACAGTGAGTATTTAAAATCAGCCCAAAAGGATTACCGGAATAAGCTTGCAGCCCTGACCAGTGTGGTGAGATCTGCTCAGCATGCATCTGCTAAAGAACTAAAGAAGTTTCTTGATGAGCTAAAATAATAATTATTGTGAATTAATTAACAATTTCACATAATTAAATTTACCTTTCCCGACTAGAATGGTCTGCATTATAAAAGTGCACTTGAGCTTAATCATGAAAAGAGTATTAACAGCGGAAAGTAAAGCAGCATATAAGAAATGGTTTAACTCATTCAGCAGTGACGAGCAGAGAGAGTTAGTGAATATGGGTGTGGCATGCGGTGCCGACTCAAAGTTTTTTAAGCATGAGATACTAGACCTCCTGAGTCATCTTGATAATGAGAAGCTTAAAAGCAATAGAATTTTATTCAAGAAATTTGCTGAAAGATATATTTCTTTAGTCCCTGATCATATTCGACCTCATGTGAACTGGACACTTCTGGAAAACAGTCGTGACTATCGCTCCTGGTTTGCCAACAGGCAGATGTTTGTTTTTAACTGTCTGGTCGTTAAAGATATTTATGAGCATAGCAAGGATAAGAATTCGAGCTATTTATTATGGGCCCCTATCATTGATGACCATACCCCAGAAACTTGTAAGAGTTTCAGTAGCAAAATATTTAATATTCTTGATAAGGAGTTTCAGGAACAGGCTGTTGAGCATTGGAGCAGACCGCAAGAAGGTTGTAGATGCAGTTTGATTTCGATTACTCATGCACAGGCAGAGAAATACCTGATGGACATGAACATGAGTGCATAGAATAAAGAGATATAAGTGAACACGGATGTTCTTTCACATTGCGATAATTTAGACCATTTATAAATAATCTTAAGTGCATAAAACACTCTTTAACTATTGGTTGATAAAGAAATGAGCAAATATTAGTATGCTTACAATAGACCAACACTTATAAGAGGGTTACATGGGGAGCTACATAGAACAAAACTTAGCTAGAGATGAAAGAATAATTATTAAAGCTCAAGTTACATGGCTATCGCAATTCTGGTACTTATTCTTCGGTGGATTGTTCATTTTATCTTCGCTTGGTTCTAAAAATGGAGTGCCTTTTTTCATTGGTTTAATTTTAATAGCAATTGCCGCTATCCATGTTTTAACCACAGAGTTGGCATTAACAAATAGACGTATTATTGCAAAATCTGGATTAATACGCAGAAATACAATTGAGTTGAAGGCTAATCGTGTAGAAAGTCTAGGAGTAGATCAAGGAATTCTAGGACGCATTTTTAATTTTGGTTCTATCGTTATAAAAGGTACTGGCGGTTCACATGCTCCAATTCCTTATATTGCAAGACCATTGGAATTTAGGCAGCAAGTAAATAATTTTCTTGATGAACTTGATGACTCAAATCAGAGAAAACCTTAAATAATTTAATAAAAGCACCTGAATGTGCTTTGTAATATCTTCATCTAACCCACCATTTGGTGGGTTTTTTATTGCGAGTAAAAATATGGCCGGTAAAGAATTAATTTTTAAGCTTGTGATGGAAGCTGATACTAAAAATTATGTATCGAATATTAAGGAATCTGAAAGTGTCACTAAGGCCATTTATGCCGCAATAAAACAGGAATCTGAAAAACTGAAGGCTGCATCTGCAGAAGCAGCTCAGGAAGTTGGAAAAATAGTTCCTGCTGATTTGCAGAAAAAAGCAGATCAAGCTAAAGGAAAACTGAGTGAAGTATCTCAGGCGGCTGGTGAACTTGAAGGACGGGCTGTTCAGGCTGCCAGCAAGATTGATGGCTTGGGTAGTGAACTTCAAGATACAGCGAATAAGGCAAATAAGGCAGGCTTTGAAATCGGTGAAGCCGTTCCAGGTGATGCGCTTCAACTTGCAGAACTGCTGGGTACCAAATTCTTTACAGCTGCCAAAGAAATTGAAGCTCTTGGTGATAAGTCAGTTATCAGTGCTGGTGAGTTACGCTCAATGTCGAGCACTGGTGAACAAGGTCTCAATGAACTTAACTCGGCACTAAAAGCTGCTCAAGCTGAAGTGGTTCGGTTGCAAAGTACGGATGGCACCTTAAAAGATATTGAAATCGCTAAGCAGCGTGTTTTAAGTATTGAAGATGCTATTAAAGAAACGTCCAGTGCTTTTAATTACTATCAGGACGTTGCCATAAATGCTATGCGTGGCGTGGACAACGCCACACAGTCTTCAATTAATCAGTTGCAACGTTTTAGCTCGGTAGATCTTGGTCAAGTAGTAGGTGAAGCTCAGACTGCGACCCGTGCAATTCAGTCAATGGGTGAGGGAGCCAATCTCAGTACCAAAGAAATTGAGCGAATTGGCACTATTGGTACCAGCAGTATTAATACGCTTGAAAGTGAGCTGCTGGCAGCAAAGAATGCTTTCTCTGCATTAGAACAAAGTAGCGAAGCTGTCACTCTTGAGGAAATTAAGGCTGCAGGAGAAAAGGTCAAAGGTCTTGAACAGGCAGTTGATCTGACTAAAGCAGCATTTGCAGATTTTGATACCCAAGCATCTTCTGCAATGCGTAGTGTATCGACCAGTGCAGATAAGGCTACAACCAGCGCAAAGCAGACCGGACATGAAATCTATGAAGCCCTAGGCATTAAACCACCAACAGTCATCAATGATGCCATTACTGCGCTTGAGCGAAAGCTAGAGGACTTTAAAGCCAATAGTAAATTACCGGCTGAAGAAGTTGAGCGTGTTACCAGAATTACCGAGCAACAGATTGAGAAGCTCAAAAGTGAACTTCACAGTGTTGAACCGGCAGCAGAAAAAGCAAATTCGGGTATTTCCAATCTTTCTAAAGGGATGGGTGTAGCCAAGTTTGCAGCGACTGCTCTTGCGGGAGCTATGGCCGCCGTTGGTATTGGTATCGGTGTGAGAGAAATTGCTCAGGCAGCGGATTCGTATACTACTCTTTCAGCACGAATCAATATTGCAACCAGCGAAGGTGGTAACTTTCAGCAAGCTATGACTGGTGTGCATCAAGTGGCACTTGCTACCAATTCAAGCTTGGAAGCTACTGCCAGCCTGTTTACCAAGGTGAATGATGTTGGTAAACAGATGGGAATGACCCAGCAGCAAAGTCTGGATCTGGTAAAAACCATCAATATGGCAATTCAAACAGGAGGTGGATCAGCACAGGCCAGTGAAGATGCTATTGTCCAGTTTACCCAGGCACTGCAATCTGGAGTACTCCGTGGTGATGAGTTCAACTCAATCATGGAACAGGCTCCAGGAATTTCTAAAGCCTTGGCCCAATCCCTTGGTGTGACTACAGGTGAGTTACGTACTATGGCAGAAAACGGCGAGTTATCTGCTGAGCGCGTAATCAAGGCCTTACAGAAACAATCCGCTGCAATTGAAGCTGACTACAATAAGTTTCCGACTACGATAGGTAATGCATTACAGCGTATCCAGACCCAATGGCAAATCCTGATTGGTACCATGGATCAGTCCACTGGCGCATCTGCAACAGTTGCACAATGGCTGGTAACTATTGCTGACAATATGGATGTCGTTGAAAGGCTTTTAAGCGATATTGGTAATGGTTTTATCTGGGTCGGTGATCAGCTTAAAAAAATTGATCCGGCAACTATCGAGGCTATGAAGGCTGCACTTTCTAGTGCATATGAAACTTTGAAAACTCTGGTCTCAACAGTAGGTGAGGGGTTTGAAGTAACATCTGGACTTTTAAACATTCTTCTGGGTGATGTTTTTGATTTTTCAAGTGGTATAGATACAGCTAATGATAAGACCAATGGCTTCACTAAAACCTTGCAAGCTATTAATGTTGCCTTGGGTTTCATTGAGGATGGTTTTGATGCAGTTAGGATTGTAGCTAATTTGCTTGCAGGCGTGTTCTATGACGTTGCTGCTGCTTGGCTGAATTTCAAATCAAAGTTCACATGGGGAGATACTAAAAAACAAATTATCTCCGAAATGAATGAGATGGGAGTTAAGGCTAAGGAGCATTACGACAGGTTTTCAGCTGGAGCAATGGAATTTAAATCTGCCGGGTTAGAAGCAATTGGTGAAATTGCTAAAACTCAAGAGCAGAAAAATCAGGAAGCTGTAGCAGGCAATCAAAAAACCTTAAGTCAGTTATTGGCTCAAAATACAGAATTTAATCAAAAGTCTAAGGCGTTAAGTGAAGAGCGTACAGCACTTGATAAACAATTGAGTCAGGCTAGGGCCGATGGTAATCAGACTGCTATTGATTCTATTATCCAGAAATCGAATGAACTGGATACACGGGAAAAAGAGCATGCCACCAATAAAGCCAAGTTAGATGCTGAGAAATTATCCTCAGTAAAGGCATATGCTGAAGCGGCCATTAAAGCTAATGGTGGGGTCATGGACGGCACCATGCAAGCCGACCTTATGGCCAAGGGATATATTGTTACTGTTGGTGAGGCAGGCAAGGTTAGTGTGGCAGCTTGGGAGGGTGCTGCTCAGGCTGCAGATAATGCAGCCAAAAAGGAAGAAGCTGTCAAGCTGGCCAAAGAGAATCTACAAAAGGCAGATGAGGCATATCTGGCTTTTCAGAAACAGTCCGCCGTTGAACGTGCAGTTCTGGAACAACAGATCGCCGAGGCTAAACGCACGGGTGATTTAAGTGCATTGAAATCTGCACAAGATTCCCTTCGGGGTATTGACCAGAAGGAAACGGAACTCGCCAATAACCGCAATGTACGTGCTGCGGAATTGGATGCAGCTAATTCCGGGTCTGGACAGGTGGCAGAAAATGCATATTCGAGAGCTTCTCTTGCAGCCAAGCAGCTTGGGGTAGATATCGATGTTGCGTTAAATCGAGTCTCTAAATCCTTTACTGAGCAGGGTAATAATGTCACTGATCTGAAAGGCAAGTTGGCTTCTGCAAGTATTACTGGTAAAGCGGCAGGAGATATAATTTATCAGTCTTGGTCGAACTGGTTACAGACGGCTAAAAGCCAAGCTGAAATTGATTACGCAAGGTCCAAGCTTAAAGAGTTTGGTGATCAAGGTAAGGTTTCAACGGGCCAAGTCGAACAGGGCCTAATTGCTATCAAGATGCAGGCTTTGGAACTACCGGATGATATTGATCCGGTGACAGAAGCATTTAAACGGCTAGGCATTGAAACCAAAGAGAATTTAAAGCTTGCTGCTCAACAGGCTTTGATGGATTACATCACTGTCAGAGATAGCGGAAAGGTGACTGCTGAAGGTATCCAGAAAGCATATGAGAAGGCTGCTCAGTCTGCAGCAGCATCAGGTGATGCAGGTGTCATTGCTGCGACTAATGCTGCAAATGCAGGCCGCAATCTGGAAATCCAGATTGATGATAGCGGTCAGGCTGTAGTCAAAACCATGGATGACTGGGCTAAAGCCAATAATCGGGTAGAGAGCTCAGCCAGTGCCATTGGTGATGGCTACCGTGAAGCTGGACGGGTGGCAAGAGAGGAGGCCAAATCCTCTACTGAAGCCTGGTCAGAAGCGCTTACTGCCATGCAGGGTAAGCTCAAAGCCTCTAAAACTGGAGTCATGGCTAAAAATGGTTATTCAGTTGATGAGATTGAGCAGCAGCTGACTGAAATGGGATATAGCGGTAATGCCAGGCAAAAGGCTAAAGAGCTATTCGAGACGGCACAACAGGGTCCAGGTGGTTATTACCGTTCAGCTTCTCATGAATATGCTGCGCGTTATGGTGTCTCTGCATACGACAACCAGAAACAGACCGGCAACTACATGTTCATTGCCGAGCAGCTGGAAAAGCTGGAGGAATATGCAGGCAAGTCGGGCAGTACTGGTTCCAGAGTCAATGTAAACAATCTGGCCCCGGACGTGAGCTATCCTAAAACCAGCACTCCAACTGCTGAGCCTTCACGTACTGTCATCAACCAGATCTCTATTAATGGCCGCACAATTAATGTCCCTGTGGATGAGGCTAATCAGGGCAGTTTTAATGATTTCCTGACTGAACTGGAAAGGGTAAAAAAGAGTAGCTAATGAAATTAATACGAGTGTCTACATCAGAAACCGTCCCGCTTGAGGACGGTTTTTTATGGTCTGATGAATTTGAATGGAAGCCCATCGAGCAGAAACAGAGTCGGGCTATTGATGGTTCTCTAATTATCCAGGAGGGCCGTAAAAAAGCAGGTCGTTCAATTGTGCTGCAACCGGCAGATAACACGATGGGCTGGATCAAACGCCGTGATTTACGCACGGTTCAAGACTGGTCTGCTTTATCTGAACAATTCATTCTGGCTTTTGAGTATCAGCACGACAGACGTGAATTTCATGTGATTTTTAACCATGAAGCCGGGGCTTTGGAAGCTGCTCCAGTGAAGGGAATTCCATCTGTATCTGAGGATGACTATTACAACGTGACTTTACGTTTTATTGAAGTGGGGGAACTTTACAGTGGCAATTGAAACTAAAAATCTGGTGCTCTATAAGTCCGAGCGCCTGAGCGATACAGAAGATGGTGGTGGCAAGTACTCTGGCCAGATGATTGAAGATGGCCAGAGCAATAACCTGTTTAATGATGTGAGTGAGCTGGACCGCACCATGGGTGATGTGTCACTGCGTAAACTGTTCCCCGCCGTGACAACGAATGATACAGATTTGCTTATGGGCGCTACGGTCTTTATCTCGGAAAACCCGAAAGACCCCAATGTCTCAGCTTTGCTGTTTAGTACAAAGTCGTGGATTGATGAGCGCAAGTCCGCCCAGAACCGGATTGAAAACTAT
>NZ_JFCC01000055.1:0-16417 GCF_000582925.1 Acinetobacter sp. 1294596
ATATAAAATAATTTTTCTAACTATGAGTAAAATAATTACATTTAATAGAAGTGATCATTTAAATTTTATATCTATATGTTTTTTATAGGTAAAAAAGCCCATCAATCTCATGAGCTTTTTTAAATAAACTAATGCAAACAGCTTTTAAATTGGTTTTTATCTATTTAAAAGTCATAAATAGCCATCATATTGAAACGATTATCTACACCGGTCCGATTATTGAAAGTTTCACGCTCTCCATAAACATATTCCACTCCAAAAGTTACCGGCTTATAAGGGTTATACATGGCATTAATCCATCCCTGCCAGAGTTGCTTGTTCTGAGATGCATCATCATATTTCAAGCGTGAAAATTCATTATCATCTTGAGCTTTCATATAGCCATAGCCCAAAGTTGATCTGATTTTAGGTGTAAAACGATGAGTAATACCGGCAGCAATTACATCGAACTCATTACTATGCATATTATTATTTTCATCAATTGCATATCCACTGTTACTCCATAGTACGAAGCGTCCATCCCCTTTTACATGATAATAATCTGCCTTTAATAGAGTCTCTGGGGTGATCTGGTATTTCCCGCCTAAGCCAATACCCCAAGCCAGCTGTTCATCTTCACCGGTTTTTTTCTCTGCAATAAAGCTACGGCCGGAAATCGTTGAGCCATCAGCAAACTTATGGTTCAAACGTCCGACAAGGGCTGGCATACGCATTCTATTAGCCGGATCAGTCGCTTCAGTATATTTCGGGTCTTCTATACTGATGGCATAATTAGTATTTTCAGAAAGCTGATCACTATAACGAATTAATGGAGAACGCTGTAAGGCTCCTCCCACAAATGTTGCTGCATCTACAGTATCT
The DNA here is from genome assembly GCF_000582925.1 of Acinetobacter sp. 1294596. NCBI lineage: Bacteria > Pseudomonadati > Pseudomonadota > Gammaproteobacteria > Moraxellales > Moraxellaceae > Acinetobacter > Acinetobacter sp. 1294596. The sequence continues at coordinate 862 of NZ_JFCC01000055.1, forward strand.
GGTATGTATTCTGGTGCAACAAAGGTCGACCAAGTCTGACCGACTAGCCATTTATTATAAGTTAAGTACGCATGACGTATACGGAACTGGTCTCGGGTTGAACCTCCAAAAAAATCCATTTCGAGTTTACCGCCAATATCACCAATAGATGTGGGTGTCTTAAAGTTCAGGCCCAGGCGTGTCACATTAACGGTAGTTCTCAAGCGATCTTTTTGATTAGTTGCTTCTACTGTATCTTTAAGCGGTACTCCACTAATATTGTTATACATGGTTGCCGCGCCTTCCGTCTGGTAAGAAGCGTCAGCACGAATATAACCATAAAGATTCACTTCAGCTCCGGAAGGCAATATATTTGTTTTAACAGATTGGGATGTATTTAAAGGGGTAGTTTTGACCTGAGGTGTCACATCACTCTGGGGCTTAAGAGTTACAGCAGGCTGTTGTAGTGAGGCATTTAGTAAAGTTCGCAGCTCTTTTACTTCCTGACGTAATTGTTCTATTTCTGTTGTGTTCTCTCCTGCATGTGCTAGCGACATGACTGCCATGCTACTTACAGCAAGTACTAAATGTTTTGACCGTAAATTAATAAGTTTATCCATAACTTTAATATCCATATTACTAAAGATTTGCTGAGTATTCAGATCTAATTGTTATTGTTCAGCTTTCTAGATAAAATTTTTAAATAACTCTAATAAGATATTTAGAAATTTAAAAAGCTGAAATATAAAAACTATTTTTAATTTTCTACTAAAGCTTGTTTAAATTTTTGGCTGGCATCACTTTGTAGATGCCAGACACTACTCTTCACCTTCATCCCTTTCATGCTATTGTCCCCTTTTCTATTAAATTTTATAAATTATTTGCTTACAGAACTTAACGAAAAAGGAAATTCATTTCAATCTGTATTAGAGAACTGCTTATTCTATATATTTCTTAATGCACCTAAAAATAGAATATATATTTCATTTTAAATATATTTTTCAATTTTAAAGAAATAAAAATAAAATATTTTGTTACATTTACAGTGGTTTCTAAGATGGAATTTATGAATCTTAATTCATTTTATGCTTGAATTTTAAAATTATTTTTGTTTGTCTGTGGTCAAATTTAGATATTGTCTGATGTAGATGATTTAATTTTACTTAGGCTAAATTGTTTAGAAATAAGTTCTATAATATAAAGCGCCTGCTATTTTTCAGCACGTAAATGAAGAAGTACTCCAAATACATCTCTGTAGCAAAAGTCATTTTATACAGTTTCAAATTAGTCAGTGCTTCAGCAGGTTCAAATCCTGAAAGCCAAAAGTTTGGGCCTGCTGTATTTTATTAGCAGGAATTTTAAATACTACAATTTTACCGTCTGATGCACCGCAGAGAGAAATCCGTATCTGACCGTCATCAGTAATATAAGAAGAGAGGACTTTAATCTGGTTTTGAACTAACTGCTGCTTCATCGCTACGATATTCTTCGTCCTGTCAATTTGTTCACATTGTCTGGAACCTAAAGATTTATATACTTCAGCTGTTTGGTACTCTGATTCTGGTATTGTTGAGCATGCTCCCAAACTTAACCCAATCCAAATTATGCTTGTCATTCTCTTCATGATTGAATATTCCTTTATTTGATATGTTTCAAAATAACGCAAGTGACTTGATCTATCGTGAAAATCAGTATCAGACTAAATTCAAATTAACAAGTTTTAAAAATCAAAGTTAACTTTAATAAGCAGTTAATTATATAAAACATATATATTTAATTTTTAGAACTAGTCATAGATATATCACCTTATTTCTTTATATGCTTATTGTTTTAATTTATAAATGAAAATGAATCCTTGTCCTTAACTTTCTGTATAAGCTCCCTGCCCCTTCTTGTAACAAGTATTAATCTCTGTGAAAAATATAGTGGCTTAATATTTTTAGCCTTATTATCAAAATGTTAAAAATTTTTATGTATTAGATACACAAAAATTATTCAATTCTCGTGCAAAAAGTATCTTTTTTTACCATAATACAACAGTTTATTTAATCTGATTTATTTCTAAAGATATATCGCCATGATCCGGACTTATTTTTTACGCTGGGAAAAACATCTCTCAAGTACTGTTACAGGTAACATTACCCGTATTGGTTTGCTGTCTATCGCTTATAGTCTTATGCCAGTTACGCTGGTCAGCATGGGAATGTCTGGAGAAAAAGGTAACCTGACTTATGAGCTTGCATTCTTTTTACTTATGAATGTATGGTTTATTTTTGCTTTAATTACTCTTTTCGATACGCTTTGCCGCTTAAAAGCAAAAGTAAAAGTAAATATGAGCAGCTGGTTCGATTTAGCTTATATGACTTTAACGCCTATAGGTATGTGGCTATTCCTTTTTATATTCAGGGCAGATCAAGTTCCACACATTTATCTGGCCAATACATTTGCTATTTTTGCTATTGCATCATTTTTCATGGATAAATATGCAAAGTATTTTATTAATATAGAAAGACGCGACAGTTTTGTTCCTAAACCGGAAGTGGTTCAAAATATAAAGCATAAGTTTACGGGACTAGCTGTCTTATTTATGATTATTTCTTTGATTATTCAATTTTTTCTAATTTGATATACCTATTGAATTTATTTTAAAGCCCATAATTTAAAAAATTATGGGCTTTTATTATAATTACATGATATATATTCTGATTTATGCTCAATTATGAGTATCAATTACATTCTTATCTTACAAAATCAAAGAATTAAAACGGGTTTTTTTATTATACCTCTTTATTATCTAAATACGACTTCCAAAAATCTGAAAAATATACTCTGGAAAACCGTCTTAATTTATTAAAAGGCTGCCGGTTATGCAAAATGCTTTTCCCTATCAGAAAATACCCCCTCAACTTTCATGGGCAACTCTAACCCTGCCACGTTTTCATCCTCATTATTGGCGGGGAGAAGGCCCAGATACAGCATCGTTTAGTCTTACCAATTACAGAAACGGTTTTGAAGTACTATTCAAACCCCGCCTCAGTAGTGATCTTATAGGTATTATCTGGGAGTCTGAGGATCATAAAGATCATCAGTTTTTAAGTTATGAAACACTATATGACTACAGTGGTATGGTCTGGGATTTTGATATAGAAATTTCTACACACATGCCTATGATCAATAATGAACAGAGGGCACTTACGCTAGCAGTATATTATCTGGAAAATGAAATTGAACAAATAGCATATATTCCGCTTTTCAATTATGCAGATCAGCCTGTGTCCAGACAGGCTCATATCCAGATTGACTGGGATACTGTAAAAGCAGGTTTTAATGCGACTATTCCTTTTCCAGTCAATCATATCCAGCGTATTGTATTGAATGTGGTAGCAAGCAGTTATAATCCTGCGACTTTGCCTTATCCACTGCCTGATCCTGAACTTTGTTATGTCAGAATCACCAACTCTACAGTTCAAGGAACTAACACACAATTAGAACTTAAACAGATAGTACTATCTGCACATCATAAAGGTATATGTACCAGTTATGATGATCATTATGATTTAAATCCTCAACGTATAGTCAGTAATATTGTGGCGCTTGGTTATCGGGGATTACTTAATCATTATTGCGGAATGTCACGTTATCCAGACATGTACTGGGACATACAAGTAAACAGATGGCAGATTCCTGACACACTTGCTACAGGGGTAAATGTAGTTAATCCATGTGCGTTAAAATGGCATCAGGTTTATGCTAAAGCATTGCATGAAGCAGCCTTTGCTCCTGTTTTCAGCTTAAGCTTTGAAATGTACTCTCTTGCTGTCAACGAATATTGGGCACAAAGAGACATTCATGACAATCTGGGTAAAACGGCTTATGAGCCACCCAGCTATTTTTTCAGTCCTAGCAATATAAATGCTATGGCATATTTACAAAAAGGTTTTCTGGAATTCGCTGAAACTATGCAGATAGGCGGCTGCCAGGTCAATATGCAGATTGGAGAACCTTGGTGGTGGTATAATCCTGCAACCAACTTACCCTGCATATATGATTACTCTACCCGATTAGCCTTTAACCAAGATACAGGCCTATATGCACCAGATTTAGGAGACATTTTTCAATCAGTCTACCAGACTGGTACACCTTATGAAGAATTCAGACAGTGGCTACGAATGAAGCTAGGCCAGACATGTCAGGATATCCGCATTGCTCTCAAAAAGAATTATCCAGATGCGCAGTTTTGTCCCTTATTATTCTTACCTGCTATACGTACTCAGCAGCCCACTCTGTTAACCAGTATCAACTATCCACAGGAATACTATAGGTACCCTAATTTTGACTATATTATAGTCGAAGCTTATGACTGGATTTTAGAAAATAACCTGGAACAAGCCCACCATACAATTATGGAATTTGCCTTAGATGAATTAGCATATCCTAGTGAAAAAACAGCTTATCTGGCAGGTTTTGTACCACCAGAGAATTTGGCATATCTTTATGGTTTCAATAATAAGGAACCTTACCATAGGGCTATCTGGCAAAGGATTTTAGGAGATATGCAGAACAATGAAACTTTTGGGTTAATGAAACAGTTAATCTGGGCATATCCACAAGTTATGGCTCATTCCCTTACAATTGATATCAAGAATGCACCAGATGGCTTTTTTTTGGCAGAACAATATTATTCTGCAATAAATGATAATACGCCCTACCCGCCTGAAATTTACTTATAAGTTAAAGCCAGAGCCAAACCTGCTCAAATAGAGCAGGTTTGGCTCTAAAAAGCTTTTTTACTGTAGCAGGCTACGCAGCATCCAGGCAGTTTTTTCATGCACATCAATACGCTGGGTTAATACATCAGCAGTTGGCTGGTCATTTACTTCGTCTACGACAGGAAAAAGTTCACGTGCAGTGCGTGCAGTTGCCTCTTGAGCATTGACCAGATAACGGATCATTTCCTCAGCAGTAGGCACACCCTCTACTTCTTTAATTGTAGCCAGGTCATTAAACTGTTTATAGGTGCCGGGCGCAGGAAATCCAAGAGCACGAATACGTTCAGCAATAATATCAAGTGCATTCCACTGTTCTGTATACTGCTCCATAAACATTGCGTGCAGACTACTGAACATTGGGCCCGTAACATTCCAATGAAAGTTGTGCGTCATCAGATATAGAGTATAGCTATCTGCTAAAAGACGGGATAATCCCTCAACAATTTTCTTGCGGCCCTCAGTGGAAATCCCGATATTAATTTCAATTTCATTAGTCTGGTTCTTAGCCATTTTTTACTCCAGATTATAGCTTTTTGAATGGATTACCATATTTGTTATACCTGAGCAGCTTATGAGGTAGTAGCATTCTTAAGTAAAAAGATTTATTAATATGTTTATTTTTACACGCTGAATTGATTTTAAAAAAGAAAAAGTATATTTTTCAAATTAAAAACTTGAATTTATATATATCATGTATCAGTTTTACTGATTAACCTCTTCATCAAAAGCCATGAATTATTCTTCTTAATTAATCTTTATTTTCTCTTAGTACATTTATACTATGGCGCACTCAATTTAACGGATTTGATTATGCAACCTGCTCTCCAAATCGATGTCATGCGCGATTCTGCTGACACCGTCGTGAGTATACTAAAATCGCTGGCCAATACAGATCGCCTATTAATCTTGTGCCATTTAGCTCAAGAAGAATTAAACGTTTCTGAAATTGAAGAAAAAACTCAAATTACTCAGCCTACCTTATCTCAACAGCTGATGATGTTACGTAAGAGTGATGTAGTTATCACACGGCGTCAGGGAAAGCAGATTTTTTATTCAATTAAAGATCAGAAACTAACCCAAGTTTTACATACACTTTATGACCTCTACTGTCCAAAATAATAATAAAATTCTATATATTCAGTAAATTAATAGCAGTTTATTAAGTAGTACTTTTAAAGGCAGCGACTTTTTATCACTTTTTATGCATAATATATGAAAAAATGTGATTTAGGCTATTATATGGCTATGCGTCGTTTATCTATACCCTCTCTTTTTCCGGCATGGCAATGGCTGAGTAGATATAACGGACCAAAATTTAGATCAGATTTACTGGCAGCATTAATCGTTATTGCAATGCTGGTACCACAAGGTATGGCCTATGCTATGGTCGCCGGTCTGCCTCCTGTAATGGGGTTATACGCCAGTATCCTGCCCATGATTATTTATGCCATGGTCGGTGGCAGTCCAACCCTTTCAATTGGTCCAGTTGCTATTATCTCCATGATGGTCTTTGGCACCCTTGCCCCGCTATACGAACTAGGTTCGCCAGTTTATGTTGAAGCAGCTTGTCTGCTAGCGCTACTCACCGGCTTTATTTCTTTACTTTTAGGTATATTCCGTTTTGGTTTTCTCATTCAGCTGATTAGTCATCCGGTTATAAAAAGTTTTATTATTGCTTCAGCTCTGCTTATTGCCTTAAGCCAATTTAAATTTCTGTTTGATATCCCCTTACAAACCAATAATGTTCCAGAATTCTTGGTATCTTTTTGGCAGTATGTACGTTATAGCAACTTTGCTACTCTGGCGCTTGGAATCACTGCTATATTATTTCTGGTATATATTCCTGCCTTTTTAAATTCAGCCTTTATAAAGACCAGAGCAGGTTCACTGATTTTTCTGATTCGTGCCTTACCCCTCATTCTGGTTATAGTTTCGATTGGACTGATGTATTTTCTGAACTTGCAGCAGGCAGGCATTAAAACTGTAGGAGAAATTCCTTCAAGTTTCCCCCCTATTGCTCTACCACACTGGAACATGCAAATGGTAATTGATTTGCTTCCTGGTGCTGCTCTTATTGCAATGATCAGCTTTGTAGAGTCTCTTTCAATTGCACAGGCCACTGCATTGCAGCAGCGTAGTAACCTGAACAGTAATCAGGAACTTATTGCACTTGGCTTGGCGAATATTAGTGCCGGAGTCACCTCTGCCTTTCCCGTAACAGGAAGTTTGTCACGTACAGTTGTAAATGCCGATGCTGGTGCACGCACTCCAATGGCTGGTGTACTCTCTTCACTGTTTATTATTGTGGTTAGTATGTATTTTACCGGGTTCCTGCGAGATTTACCGCTGGCTATCCTGGCTGCAACTATTATTGTTTCTATCTGGAAACTGGTTGAATTTAAACCATTTCTCGAAACTTGGCGGTATTCCAAAGCAGATGGTATCGCAATGTGGATTACATTTTTCAGTGTTATTTGCATTGATATCTCTACCGGTCTGATAATCGGAATTATCTCTACATTTATTTTAATGCTTTGGCGAATTAGCCGTCCTCATATTGCAGTGATTGGGTTGGTTAAAGGAACACAACATTTCCGTAATATTTCACGGCATCAGGTTATAACTAGCCCCAAAATCTTTTCGATCCGTATTGATGAAAACCTGAGCTTTTTAAATGCGAATACCTTAAAAGGCTATATCATTACTGAAGTAAGTAAAAATACCCAGCTTGAGCATGTCATTATTAACTGCTCAAGCATTAGCGCTATCGACTTAAGTGCATTGGAAATGCTTGAGGAAATAAATGCAGAGCTCGCTAAACTTCATATTCAGCTGCATTTTTCAGAAATCAAAGGCCCTGTTATGGATAAGCTTAAAGGCTCCCCCTTATTGCAGCATTTAAATGGTCAGGTTTTTTTCTCTCACTTTCAGGCAATGCAGAACTTGGCACCAGAGCTTTTTCAGCCTGAAATGCCCCATTAAAATTTAAATATTAATAATGCAAGTGATCTATGGATATTCAAATGTGATAAAAGTATTTAGCTTTTATTATATTTATATCATTCGAAAGACCATGGACGGGTCAGTAAAAATTAATTTCAAGCTTTATGTATTTTATGTATAAAATAGCCGGCTTGTACTTTTGGCCCTTATAGGTCTCATAAGGCTTTCCTATGTTCTCATACTTATTTCGCTTAAGCCTGGTTACTCAAATTGTCATTGCCATTATTCTGGGCATGCTGGTAACCTGGCTTTTCCCTCAAGCAGCTCCCTATCTCAGCTTACTGGGTGATCTTTTTATTAAGGCACTTAAATCAGTTGCCCCAATTCTGGTTTTTGTTTTAGTTATGGCTTCCATTGCCAATTTCAAACTGGGTCAGACTGCACATATCAAACCTATTCTAATGATGTATATGGTTGGTATGCTTCTAGCTGCATTTAGTGCTGTCTTTGCCAGTCTAATGTTTCCAAGTACATTGTTCCTGGATGTGCCAAGTCAGCTCGAAGTACAGGCTCCAGGGGGGTTGGGAGAAATACTGAAAAACCTGTTATTGAGCTTTATTGCCAATCCAGTTGTGGCGCTGAGTGAAGCGAACTTTATTGGAATTTTAGCGTGGTCTGTCATATTGGGGCTAGCGTTTCGACACGCGTCTGAGACTTCACGTGTGGTACTGACTGATGTTTCCAATGCCATTAGTAAAGTGATCGCAATTGTAATCCGCTTTGCTCCATTGGGTATATTCGGTTTGGTTGCTGCAACTTTCGCTGATGCTGGCTTAAAAACGCTGGAAAGTTATGCACAGCTTTTAGCAGTGCTGCTTGGCACCATGCTTTTTGTTGCTCTTATCATTAATCCTTTGCTGGTTGCAGTTGTTACCCGCAGTAACCCTTATCCGCTAGTCTTAACATGCTTACGCGAAAGTGCCATTACTGCTTTCTTTACCCGTAGTTCCGCTGCCAATATTCCGGTTAACCTCGACCTGGCACGACGTTTGGGTGTAAATGAAGCAACTGCGAGTGTATCTATTCCCTTGGGTGCTACTATCAATATGGCAGGGGCGGCAGTCACCATTACTGTGCTAACACTTGCGACTGTACATACTTTAGGCATACCGGTCAGCCTTTCCACCATGTTGATCCTTTCCGTGGTTGCTACGGTATCGGCCTGTGGAGCTTCTGGGGTTGCTGGCGGTTCATTGCTACTGATTCCTGTGGCCTGCGGCCTGTTCGGTATTTCATCTGAAATTGCTATGCAGGTGGTTGCAATCGGAATGGTGATCAGTGTGCTTCAGGACTCGACTGAAACTGCATTAAATTCATCAACTGATGTACTATTTACTGCTGCTGTTGACCGTGGAATGCGTTAATCTATTGAAAGGACAATAAATTCGCGAGTGTAGCGATGCCTTTTCAAAAACTGCCTGCATGGATTCAAATAGGTGCTTTTTTACTGGCAATCAATGCGGGCATGATTAATGTACTTGGACTGGTGACTGTCTTGCATCAGTCTGTTTCACATATGACCGGTAATATTAGTATGCTGGCCATGAGCCTGATTAATTGGGAACCCTCTAGTGTTCTGTACCTGATACTGGTGGTCCTTTGCTATGTTACCGGTTCATTTTATAGTGGCCTGATTCTTGGAAATAGTCACTTTCAGCTTGGACGCCGTTATGGTTTGCCACTTAGTCTGGTTGCGCTATTCATTTTCCTGTGCTGGCTATTGTTACCCTATTTCCCGCGATATGCTTTATTGTGGGCCTGTGTTGCAATGGGCGTGCAAAATGCAATGGTCAGTCATTATAAAGGTACAATCATTCGCACTACCCACTTATCAGGGGTATTAACTGATCTTGGGTTGGCGCTAGGTTATCGCTTACGTGGCCTGAGCGTTGGAAAGCGTCGTATTATTCTTCATTTACTTATTCTCTTCGGCTTTTTAATCGGTGGTATTGTTGCCAGTCTGATTTATCCTTATCTAAAATTACAGTCATTTCTCGTACCGGCAGTTTTGAGTCTATCGCTCAGCATCATCTACTGGTCTATATACTTTCGTCATAAGTCTACACAGCATTCAAGCTGGGAGTAATCAAACATGGTTAAAAATGCACTACAGGCCCAACTTTTAAAAGCCGGCTTGGTAGATAATAAAAAAGCAAAAAAGCTGAGCAAACAGGCACAGCATGAACAGCGTACCGGTCAAAGTGACGAGGCTGCACTCAAGGCAAAAATTGAGCATGAAAAACAGGAAAAGTTAGCTAAAGATCAGGCTCTAAATCAGGAAAAACAGCGTCAGCTTGAAGAAAAAACTTTAAAAGCCAATATTGTCCAAATGATCTCTCATCATAAGATCAAGGAAACTGACGGCGATATCACTTATCAGTTTATCGATGAAGGCAAAATCAAAAAAGTCTATATCTCACAACAAGTTTATAATGCACTGGTTTCAGGCAGTTTAATGATTGCACGAGATAATGGCAGCTATGCCTATTTACCAAAAGCCTTGGCAGAAAAAATTGATGCGCGCATGGAAGGGTTTATTTTATATAATAGTACGCAGGCCAATGATCAATCAACTGATGAAGAAGATCCATATGCAGCATATGTTATTCCTGATGATTTAATGTGGTAAAACACCTCTTCCTGAGGTAATACTATAAAGTTTCAATTTGCTAATAAAACGTATATAAAAAGTTGTTTATAGCCTGTTTCAAGCAATAAACTTTTACAATCATGCAATTAATCATAATTGTAGGGGTAAACGGCTTGGAACAGCTGGCTTTTATACAAAATATTCAGGACTGGTCAGATCAGTTTCCTTGGTTAGAGATGTTGACATCATTAGGCATTCTTATTCTGCTAGCCGCTCTGGCTAACTTTATTGCCAAACAGGTCGTAGTAAGAGGCCTACGTAAACTCATCAGCAAGATGATGTTTGCCAATAGCAGTATTTTCGCTGAACATAGTGTAATTCGTCGTATAGCTAATATTGTTCCGGCTATCGTCATTATGAACGGCATCACTACAGTTCCACATCTTTCACTCAAGCTTGTAACTTTTGTACAAATGGGAGCACAGGCTTTTATTTTCCTTACATTAGCGCTGGCTTTGAGCGAACTTCTTAATATTTTTAACCTGATTTATCAGCGCAATCCAAAATCAAAAAATAAGCCTATTAAAGGATACTTGCAGCTGGTTAAATTAATGCTGTATATCGTCTGTGCTTTAATGATTTTAGGTACTTTCCTGAAGAAAGATGTGTTTACCCTGCTAGCAGGCTTCGGTGCTATGGCGACTGTGCTGATGCTGGTTTTTCAAAATACTATTCTTTCGCTGGTGGCCAGTGTACAAATTTCTTCTTATGATATGGTACGTATCGGAGACTGGATTGAAATGCCGTCATTAAATGCGGATGGCGATGTCATTGATATGTCATTACATACGGTCACAGTACAAAATTTTGACAAGACCTTTACAACCATTCCCACCAATAAACTGATTACTGATACTTTTAAAAAATGGCGTGGTATGAGCAATGCCGGGGTAAGACGTATCAAACGCGCTATCTATATTGACCAAAGCACAGTACATTTTATGACGAATGAAGAGCAGCAAAAACTAAAGGACTTTTTGCTTCTTGACCAGTATTTGAATATTAAAGAAAGTGAAATTCAAAAATTTAACCAGCAGCTTGGCAATCAGGCTATTTATAATCAGCGTCGCTTGACAAACTTAGGTACATTTCGTGCTTATATAGAGTTTTATTTAAAACAGCATCCAGGTATTGCTCAGCATCAGACAATTATGGTGCGTCAATTACAACCTACCAGTGAAGGACTTCCCCTTGAGATTTATGCATTTAGTAATACAACTTCATGGGTAGATTATGAAGCCATTCAGTCAGATATTTTTGACCACCTGATTGCCATTATTGGAGAATTTGGACTACAGGTTTATCAAGCCCCTTCTGGGCAAGACTGGAAAGTCTTGTCTAATGCAGAAGTTATTGAACATTCCTGATTTTTTACACACTGTATAACAGGCTTTTACAACGAAGCCTGTTATATAAGTACTTATTTTTTAAATTATAGTATTGTGAGAAGTTCATTCTATTTTACTATCTCAGGCGTTGGCTTATGCATTATTTAAACGACACTTATTAATATTAAAAATTTAAACACCAGATGAAATACTAAAGAAAATTTTATAATACTAATATTTATAAAGCTCAATTAATATACAGCCCTATTTTACCTATATAAAATTATAGAGTTAATTCAGAAAATACAATGATTAAAATACATACCGCCATTGAGCTCATTCTTCTTTTCTCTTAAAAATGATCTGTCCATTTTGATCAATTTTAGTAAATTTAAAGTTTTTTCCTGAATAAATACGGTCTGGAGAAGTATGGAAAGGTGCTGTAGACATAATATTCGCTCTTCTTTTAAGTACATGTTCATGCTGAGATTTATAAGCATAATAGAATAATCCACCAACAAATAATAAGAAAAGTGCAACTAATCTTATCCTCACAATTTTTACCTTCTCTTTAATAAAATCTGACTAATTTTGTATGATTTAATTTAATATATATACAAAATAATAAAATATTTTTTTATTTAAATGGATTTTAAACACAATTAACCTCTTGTATTCTTATAAATTTTATATTTCATGATCATCTATTTAATATAATTAATCCTTCTCTTAAAATTAAAAATGAATTTTTACTGAAAAGCTTCTTGTATGATAAGGGCTGATAGCATAATTTTCTCTTAAGGATATAAGCTTTTAAAAGACTAAAGTTTAAGAAAAATAGTTTTCTGCAAGAATAAGTTCAACTTTGAAAGTAAGTAAGCTCTAGCTATTCATTTTGAACAGAAGCTATTAATCAGGTAAATAAAATATATGATAAATGGATTTAATTACAAAAGTTTTGAAGAGGCTGGGCAAGCTGTCCTGCACTACTTGCATGCCCATCTTGGTTTTAACCTGTGGATGATTACCCGAGTAGAAGGTAAAAACTGGATCATCTTACAGTGTGAAGATCATGGATATAATGTCAAGCAAGGCCAAGTCCTGAACTGGACCGATACGCTATGCTCGCAGATGGTGACGGAAACAGTACCCAGAATTGTACCTCGCTCTAGAGATATTCCTCTGTATGCTAATGCACCTATAAACAAGCAGGTCAATATAGAAGCTTATATTGGTCAGCCCCTGCTTAATGAAGATGGCAGCCTGTTCGGTACATTATGCGCAGTTGACCCACAACCACAACCAGAATCAATTTTACAATATGCTGAAATGATTGAGCTTTTTGCACAGTTATTAAGTTATATCTTACAAACTGAGCTACGTGAAAACGAGAAAATTCGACAGCATGAGAGACTTGAAGCTGAAGCATTAAGAGATAGCTTGACTGAGCTATATAATCGTAGAGCCTGGAATAATTTGGTCACTGCCGAAGAAGACCGTTGTAAACGGCATGGACACCCTGCTTCAATTCTTATTGTTGATCTCAATAATTTAAAAATTGTTAATGACAGTCTGGGGCATACTTCCGGCGATGAATTAATTCAGAAAACAGCTTCTGTACTTCGTGCCAGTGTAAGGCGTAAAGATATTGTGGCTCGCTTGGGGGGAGACGAATTTGGTATTTTAAGTATAGAAAATGATCAAGAAGGTGCTTTAGCTTTATTTCACCGTATTCAGGAGGCTTTTAAAGAAGCCGGAATAGATGCCGCTATTGGAGTTGCTTCGCGGCGACCTCATCATGGTCTTAACAAAGCAGCAATCGCAGCAGATAAAAATATGTTTGAGCATAAACGGTCAGGTAAAACTAAAACTTAAAAACATAAGTATCTGGTTTAATTAAAAAATTTATAGCCAGATTTCATTTAATAACTTAACTATACTACAGCCTAACTAAATAAATTATGCTCTTATATATGTGTTGGCAATATAATAAAATTTATGAGAACTGTTTTGATCCTGCCTGCCTATGGTCTAACTTATAGAAACAAAGAATAAATATTTAGTAATATTAAATACAGTAGTATGAGAGATGTACTCTACCTTAATGTCAGCTCATCTATGCTCACTTATAATTTAAAAAATTACTTTAAGCTTAATTTAAGGAAATTAATTTTAATTTTAACTATTTTAGCGGTTTCCGCCTTATTTGTTATTTCTCTCCTTATAAGCTATAGCATTCTCAAGCAGGAATTAATAGAAAACTCACTTTCAATTAATTATGAATATGCTTCTAAAATTGCTTTAAACACAGATGGGCAATTTCAGACAGCTTTGGATGAGCTCAAATATAGTGCTGAAGTTATAGGAAAGTCTTTTAACAACGAAACTGTAAGAGCATCAGAAGTTGATCGTCTTAGGAGACAATCACATCACTTCAATACTGTAGTTATATGTAACTCTAAAGGAATTATCGTTGAATATACTCCTGATTATCTGAACCTGAGCAAACAACAGGTTCAAATGTCACTAGGAACACAAGAATCTTTAAAAAGTAAGCAACCCTATGTTTCTCCTCCATATTACTCAGTTAAAAATAATTTAATTGTTTTTATCTCTCAGCCTATCTTTGACCATAACCATGTCTACAAAGGCTATGTAGGTGCAGCAATTTATCTGAAAGAAAAAAATATCATCAATGAGCTACTGACCATTCAATACAGTTATAGAAATAGTTATATGTATGTATTAGACCAGAATAATAAAATTATATTTCACCCTGATATGAAAAGAATAGGTCAAACTGTAACCGGGAATACAGGGTTGACTTATATGAATAAAAAGAAGAACGGTAAAATTCAATTAGTAAACAGTATGGGAGTAAAGAATCTGGTCGGTTTCGCGCATATTCCCCACTAACTGGATTGTAGTCTCACAACAGCCTACAGATGAATTACTTAAACGCGCGAAATCAATTATTTCCAGAGTGTCCGGAGGAATTTTTCTTTTTTATCTCCTGATCTTTTATCTGGTATGGAAGGCCTCTCCTCTTCATGACCTCGCCAAAATTGCCAGCTCTTTAAATCAGCCAGAAACTGAAGTGAAAATTAAGGCGATCAAACCATGGTACTACGAAGTGCAAAAATTCAAATTTTCCCTTCTTTCCAGTGTAGAAAAGTTTACTCATAAAATTGATGAAATGAATTTTCATATTAATTCTGACCCACTTACTGGCCTTTTTAATCGCAGAGGACTAGAAATCTTTATTGAGGAAATGACTCGTACCCAGACTCACTTTGCAGTTTTACTGATAGATATTGATTATTTTAAAAAGATTAATGATTCTTATGGTCATGCTCAAGGTGACAGAATTTTAAAGCAAGTGGCTCAACATATTTTAAATAACTTCAGGAAAAATGATTTATGCTGTAGTTATGGTGGTGAAGAATTTGTTGTGCTTATGCCTCAAGCTGATATAGAAAACGCATACAAAAGTGCTGAACGTTTAAGAAAGAAAATGGAAAATACCTTAAACGATGGTATCGGCCCGATAACAATTTCTATTGGTATCGCATTCTGGCCAGAAACTTCGAGAGAAGTAGCAAGAGTTTTTGAAATAGCTGATGCAAAACTTTATCAGGCTAAAATTGCAGGTCGCAACCAGGTCTATTATTAGAAACTATGCTTAGGCTATTTTTTATAAACAGTTTTACTGCCCCATAAAACTTGAAAATAAAATTTTTTTATTTTAGAGATATCGTTAATATTAAAGTGTATAAACCTAAAATTTATAAAACACTACTTATAAAAATATATATTTATTAATCTTT
>NZ_JFCC01000056.1:0-16404 GCF_000582925.1 Acinetobacter sp. 1294596
TATAAATATAATTATTTCTAGGCTTAATTATTCATATTAATTTAATCGGATTTATTTTAATTTTAACTTTATATTAAAATAAAATAGGCTCCAGATTTTCTCTTTAAACAGCTCATTTTTAAGATGAGCTTAAGTGGATAAATCGGAGCCTTGAAAGAAGCTAATAACCAGATGGATTTAAAGTACCATCGCAGCAATCCAGCCGAAGATAAGCAGCGGAATATTAAAATGGATAAATGTAGGTATTACTGTATCCCAAATGTGATCATGCTGACCATCTATTCCCAAACCGGCAGTAGGCCCTAAAGTAGAATCTGAAGCAGGAGAGCCGGCATCACCTAGAGCAGCCGCTGTACCAATCAATGCAACTGTGGCTAAAGGACTAAAACCGAACTGTACACATAGCGGAACATAAATTACTGCCAGTACTGGCACACTCGAGAACGATGAACCAATACCAATGGTGACAAATAGGCCGATAAACAGCATAAGAAATGCAGCCAGTGCATGGTTATCTCCAATTAGATGTACAACCCCATTAACCAGACTATTAATGTCACCGGTATGGGTCATCACTGAAGCAAAACCAGCAGCCGAGATCATGATAAAGCCGACTAAGGCCATCATGCGCATACCCTGTACAAATACGTCATCAGCATCTTGCCACTTAAAGATACCTGAAGCAGAAAGTACTGCAAAACCGACTAGACCACCCAGAATCATTGAACCTGAATAGAGTTGAGCAGCCAGAGTTAATGCAATTGCCAGAAAAGCCATGATCATGGTTTTCTTTGAAATAACTGGAGCTTCACTCGCAACCTGCTGCAATTCTTTGGCATCTTCCTCAAGTTTTACTTCACCAATGCGAACAGGTTTATCTAAATCAATAGTGGTGACACGGGTGACCGCTTTATCTACGTAATGGCGTGGTTTACGGTAACTGATGAATACAGCCACTAAAGTACCAAGAAGCATACCTAATACAGGAATAGCCATACCCATAGGCATCATCCAGCGGTCCACATGCAGATTATAAGCAGCCCCAATCTTGTTAATATTTCCCATGAGAATCTGCTCAAGGAAAATCGCCCCAAAACCGACTGGCAGGAAGATATAAGTCCCCACTAAACCTAGTGTTAAGACACAAGCAGCTGCTCGACGATCCAGATTAAGATGATTCATGACCTTAAGTAAAGGCGGAACCAAGACCGGAATAAAAGCGATATGAACTGGAATCAGGTTTTGAGAACAGATAGCTGAAATCAGTAATATTCCTAACAGCAAAAACTTTACTTTCTTAGCACGTGCCTGAGAGACTTCTGCTCCGAGCAAGCCGATCAGTTTATGTGCCAGTAAATCTGGTAAACCTGATTTAGATAAAGCCAAGGCAAAAGCACCTAATACTGCATAAGCGAGTGCTACTTCGGCACCATCACCCAAGCCTGCATTAAATGCACTTACTGTATCAGATAGGCTTAAACCAGCAACCAGGCCCCCAATCATTGCTGAAATGACTAGTGTCAAAACAACAGAAACTCGCGCGATGGATAAAATAAACATCACGGCAATTGCGATTACGACTGCGTTCATGAATTTAATGAAGAAACAAAAAGTGCCTCATTTTAACAGAATTTTTTCAGTCGCAAGCTTACTATCAGTTGCTATAGAAAACTCATAGAGACTATACAGATAAGAACCAAGTTTAGTTAATATTTTTCAAATATTTATAATTCTTTTGAATTTATTTACTCTAGAGTTTTTATTGATAATTTAACTAATCTGTTTGCAAATTTATATAGATTGACCATTTATTCAGACGAGAACAGTATATGATCAATGCGAGTTTATCTTAGTTAACTTAATATTATTTTATAAAGACAAAAATTATAGGTCCGTATGAATCTTTTAAAGAAACTCCAGAATATTCCTGCAGTGTCCAAATTCATGATTAACCGCTATTCCCCTTATCGCGGTGCCGGAATTATGATCGATCAGATTGATCTGCCCAATTATCATATCCGGGTTAAAATGCCACTGACCCGTAAAAACCAGAATATCGTAGGAACTCATTTCGGTGGTAGCCTTTATTCCATGGTCGACCCATTTTATATGCTCATGCTTATGCACCACTTAGGCAATAAATATATTGTATGGGATAAAGCAGCCTCTATCAGTTTCCTTTCACCAGGACGCAGCACGGTATATGCCGATATACGTCTAAGCCAAGAAGAACTTGAAGAAATCAGAAGGCTGGCCCAGAATTATGAACCTGTCCTGCGTCACTACACCTTAAATATTCTGGATGATCAAGGCGTCAGAATTGCTGAAGTGCAAAAAACCTTGTATATCCGCCGTAAAAAATCTAAAACGCTGATTAAACCCTATACTCAGATTTAATGTATACAAAAAAATAAGCGCATCTAGCGCTTATTTTTTCTGTGCTGTTAGCGACGTCTTTCCTGGATAACTACACCGGCGCCACCACCAAGCGCCCCACCAATTGCAGCGCCAGCATTACCACCAATGACTGCTTCACCAACGACTGCTCCCAGACCTGCACCAATTGCACTACCTGTGGTACTGCCGCGCGTGCCACCTTGAGAATTAGTACCTACGCCTGCGCCAGCCGCTGCACCTAAACCAGCACCGACTTTACCGCCTACTGCATTCCCTGCTCCACCACCTACCGCACCACCTAAAGCCGCCGCACCAATGCGCTGCTCACGAGGTGACATGTTTTCACAACCTGCCAACATAAATACTGATGCAGTGGTCACTGCCAATACGCTAACTAATTTTTTCAAGGTTATTATCCCCTGCTTCTATGCTTTATTAGCTTAGTTTAAATTTATGCAGCAATTCTGATGAATATGTTATGAACTAAGTAAGTATTCAGTAATTTATGTAAAAAACTCATGCACTTTATCAGGTATGATTTATCAAGAAATATCATTTCGCAGCTATAAAAAAAGCACCCTTAGGTGCTTTTTTTAAATTCTAGAACTTAAAGCTCTTCATTCAGTGCTTGAGAAAATGCCTGATCTACTTCAGAGAAGTCATTAGCCAAAGCGAATTCTGCAGCTTCTGCTTCCTGACGACGACGCTCCAAGTGATAAGCCAAGCCTGTTCCTGCCGGAATCAGACGGCCTACTACCACGTTTTCTTTCAGGCCGCGCAGATCATCTTCCTTACCTGTTACAGCTGCTTCAGTTAACACACGAGTAGTTTCCTGGAACGATGCAGCAGAAATGAAGGAGTCAGTCGACAATGATGCTTTGGTAATACCCATCAGTTGACGTTCAAACTTCGCAGGAAACTTGTTCTGAGACAGAACTGCCTGGTTCTCTTGAACCACGCGGATATAATCCACTTGTTCACCTTTAATGAAGCTTGAATCACCACCATCAGTGATTTCAACCTTACGCAGCATTTGACGTACGATGACTTCAATATGCTTGTCATTGATTTTTACACCCTGAAGACGGTAAACGTCCTGAACTTCGTTCACGATGTAGTTGGTCAATGCCACTTCGCCTTTCAAACGCAAGATATCATGTGGATTTTGTGGACCATCAGAAATGACTTCACCACGATTCACATGCTCGCCTTCGAACACGTTGATCTGACGCCATTTAGGAATCAGCTCTTCATAAACTTCAGCGCCATCATCCGGAGTAATTACCAGACGGTTTTTACCTTTGGTTTCTTTACCGAAGCTTACTACGCCTGATACTTCTGCCAAGATCGCATGCTCTTTTGGCTTACGTGCTTCAAACAGGTCGGCAACACGTGGCAGACCACCGGTAATATCACGAGTACGTGAAGATTCCTGTGGTACACGGCCAATAACATCACCTACGCCAATTGTTTCACCGCTGCGTACAGTCACAATCGTGTTCTGTGGCAGGAAGTAGAACTGTTCACTGCCATCTGCTGTATCAAGTACAATCGCTGGACGCAAATCTTTACCTGATGCAGGACGAGCAGTCACTGGCAGAATCTCAACAGTAGTCATACCTGTTGCATCATCTGTTTTCGATGTTGCAGTCACACCATCAGTAATTTGCGAGAAACGCGCCTTACCAGCCACTTCTGTTACCAGCGGATGGGTATGCGGATCCCAAGTTGCCACAATACCACCAGCTTCTACAGCTTCGCCTTCTTTCAGCAGAATGCTTGCACCATACGGCAGTTTGTAACGTTCACGCTCACGACCCAGCTCATCAGCGATACCAACTTCACCCGAACGGGAAACTGAAACCAAGTGGCCTTTAGCATGCTGTACAGTTTTCACATTATGGAAACGTACAGTACCTTTGTTACGTACCTGAACACTGTTTGCAGCAGAAGTTCGGCTTGCAGCACCACCCACGTGGAAGGTACGCATGGTTAACTGTGTACCTGGCTCACCAATCGACTGCGCCGCCATAACACCAACAGATTCACCTGGATTCACCAGATGACCACGTGCAAGGTCACGACCATAACATTTTGCACATACACCAAATGCCGAGTCACAGCTGATCACTGAACGTACACGGATTTCATCGATACCTGCTTCTTCAAGCTGAGTAGCAATTTTTTCGTCAATTAACGTATTACGCGGGAAGAGAACCTCTTCACTGCCTGGACGGATAACATCTTCAGCAATCACACGACCCAGCACACGATCACGTAACGGCTCGATCACGTCACCACCCTGAATGAGTGGAGTCATCGTCAAGCCACCCACAGTGCCACAGTCCGGCTCAGTAATAACCAAATCTTGCGCTACGTCAACCAGACGACGCGTCAGGTAACCCGAGTTCGCAGTTTTCAATGCGGTATCGGCCAGACCTTTACGTGCACCGTGAGTCGAGATGAAGTACTGAAGTACAGTCAAACCTTCACGGAAGTTCGCTTTAATCGGTGTTTCAATGATCGAACCATCCGGTTTCGCCATCAGACCACGCATACCTGCGAGCTGACGAATCTGTGCTGCACTACCACGTGCACCAGAGTCAGACATCATATAAATCGAGTTAAATGATTTCTGCTTTTCTTCCTGGCCTTCACGGTTGGTTACACTTACAAATGACAGGTTATCCATCATCGCTTTTGCAACCTGGTCATTAGTACGTGCCCAGATATCCACTACTTTGTTATAACGCTCACCTGCGGTAACAAAGCCCTGTTCAAACTGCTGTTCAATTTCACGAACCTCAGTTTCCGCCTTGTCAATAATTGCCTGTTTCTGCGGCGGAATAACCATGTCTTCCATACCAACAGATACACCAGAGCGAGTCGCTTGACGGAAGCCCAAGTACATTAACTGGTCAGCAAAAATAACAGTATCTTTCAGACCCAGCTTACGGTAGCAAGAGTTAATCAGTTTCGAGATATTTTTCTTGGTCATCTCTACATTGATCTGCTCGAAGCTTAAACCTTCCGGCACAACTTCCCATAACAGGCAGCGGCCTGGCGTGGTCTGTACAATGATTGTCTGCTGCTCGCGCTCACCATTTTCATTGATAATGGTCTGGTGTACACGTGCTTTTACGCGGGCATGCATCGCTACCTGACCGGTAGCCAGTGCACGGTTTACCTCATGCGTATCAGCAAACACCATGCCTTCACCTTTGGCATTCACTGCATCACGGGTGATGTAGTAAAGACCTAAGACCACGTCCTGAGACGGCACAATGATAGGTTCACCGTTCGCAGGAGACAGGATGTTGTTAGTCGACATCATCAGTGCACGCGCTTCAAGCTGGGCTTCAAGCGTCAATGGTACGTGTACAGCCATTTGGTCACCGTCAAAGTCGGCGTTAAATGCGGTACATACCAATGGATGCAGACGGATTGCCTTACCTTCAATCAGGATCGGTTCAAATGCTTGAAGACCCAGACGGTGAAGTGTTGGCGCACGGTTTAGCATAACCGGGTGCTGACGGATAACGTGAGCAAGAACGTCCCAAACTTCTGGAGTTTCGCGCTCAACCATTTTCTTGGCAGCTTTAATGGTGGTTGCTTGGCCTGAAGCCTGCAGTTTTGCAAAAATAAATGGCTTGAACAGTTCAAGTGCCATTTTCTTAGGCAGACCACATTGATGCAGACGTAGAGACGGCCCCACCGTAATTACTGAACGGCCAGAATAGTCAACACGTTTACCCAGCAAGTTCTGACGGAAACGACCTTGCTTACCTTTGATCATGTCTGCCAAAGATTTTAAAGGACGTTTGTTAGAACCAGTAATGGCACGACCACGACGTCCATTATCCAGCAATGCATCTACAGATTCTTGAAGCATACGTTTTTCATTACGTACGATAATATCTGGAGCAGCCAGGTCAAGAAGACGTTTTAAGCGGTTGTTACGGTTGATCACACGACGGTAAAGATCATTCAGATCAGAAGTCGCAAAACGGCCGCCCTCAAGTGGAACTAACGGACGAAGATCTGGTGGAAGTACTGGCAGTACATTCATCACCATCCATTCCGGCTTATTGTTCGACTCTTTAAAAGCTTCCATCAGTTTAAGACGTTTTGATGCTTTCTTGAGCTTGGTCTCAGACGTAGTTTGTGGAATTTCTTCACGCAAACGAGAGATTTCTGCTTCAAGATCGATATCTTTTAACAGGTCTTGAACAGCTTCCGCACCCATTTTTGCGGTGAATTCATCACCGTGTTCTTCAAGTGCGTTGTAGTATTCTTCATCAGTAAGCAACTGGTATTTCTCAAACGGAGTCATACCCGGATCAGTCACTACATAAGATTCGAAATACAGTACACGTTCAATATCACGCAAGGTCATGTCAAGAAGCAGACCAATACGGCTCGGCAATGATTTCAGGAACCAAATGTGTGCCACTGGAGAGGCAAGCTCGATGTGACCCATACGTTCACGACGAACTTTCGCAGTTGTTACTTCAACGCCACATTTTTCACAGATGACGCCTTTGTACTTCATACGCTTGTATTTACCACACAAGCATTCGTAATCTTTTACTGGACCAAAGATTTTGGCACAGAATAAACCGTCGCGCTCCGGTTTAAAAGTACGATAATTAATTGTCTCAGGCTTTTTCACTTCGCCGTGAGACCATGACTTAATCATTTCTGGTGACGCAAGACCAATACGGATACGGTCAAATTCAACCGGTGCATGACCGTCTGAATCCGTTTTCTTACGCATGATATCGAGCAAGTCTTTCAATTTTTTTCTCCGTGTGCCGGTGGGCACATCGCCCGCCCGGCTGGGTCACAAATATTGTGTTTACCTGAAAAGGTGAAAGGTCCTAGACCTTAGTCACCATTTTTCAGTTCAATGTTGATACCTAAAGAACGGATCTCTTTGGTCAATACGTTGAACGATTCAGGCATGCCCGGATCCATATAATGGTTTCCATCTACAATATTCTTATAGATGCGGGTACGGCCTTCAACGTCATCCGACTTCACGGTCAGCATCTCTTGAAGAGTATATGCTGCACCGTAAGCTTCAAGTGCCCAGACTTCCATCTCACCGAAACGCTGACCACCGAATTGTGCTTTACCACCAAGCGGCTGTTGCGTTACTAGCGAGTAAGAACCGGTAGAACGCGCATGCATCTTGTCATCCACCAAGTGGTTGAGTTTAAGCATGTACATGTAACCTACAGTTACCGGACGGTCAAACTGTTCGCCTGTACGTCCATCAAACAGGATCTGCTGGCCAGAACGTGGCAGTTCTGCAAGTTCAAGTAACTCTTTGATCTGGCCTTCTTCGGCACCATCAAATACTGGAGTTGCCAGTGGCACACCCTTGCTGAGGTTTCCTGCAAGTTTCAAGATTTCATCATCAGTCAGTGTATCAAGCTGTTCTTGCTCACCACCGACTTTATTGTAAATCTTATCAAGGAAATCACGCAGTTCAGCAATAGCACGCTGCTGTTTAAGCATCTTGTCGATCTGCTCACCCAAACCTTTTGCAGCAAGACCCAAGTGTGTTTCCAGAATCTGTCCCACGTTCATACGTGATGGTACACCTAGCGGGTTTAATACCACATCAACCGGAACACCATTGGCATCATGTGGCATGTCTTCTACAGGCAGGATTTGTGATACCACCCCCTTGTTCCCGTGACGACCCGCCATTTTATCACCCGGCTGGATACGACGTTTAACTGCCAGATAAACCTTCACAACTTTCAATACGCCATGAGTCAGCTCATCACCCGTAGAAAGCTTGCGTTTCTTCTCGGCAAACTTCTCGTCAATCTCGGTGCTTTTCTCTTTCAAGAACACCTGGATCTGGGTTAAACGTTCAGCAATCGCTTCATCGCTTGGCTGGATTTCGAGCAGATCAATCAGTTCAAGGCCAGATAGCAATTCTTCAGACAGTTTCTCACCACGTTTGGTATTTCCCCCGCCGTTAGACCCCTGATCTTTCAGCAAACGTACAATACGTTCACGAGCCGCTTCTTCAAAGATTTTATATTCTTCTTTCAAATCTTTACGATAAGCGTCAAGTTGTGCTTTCTCAATCGCCAGTGCACGGTCATCTTTTTCCAGACCATCACGTGTAAACACCTGGACGTCAATTACCGTACCTTTGGTACCTGATGGAACACGTAAAGATGAATCTTTTACATCAGCTGCTTTCTCACCGAAGATAGCGCGAAGCAGTTTTTCTTCAGGTGTGAGCTGAGTTTCACCTTTAGGTGTCACTTTACCAACCAGAATATCGCCAGCCGTTACTTCTGCACCGATATAAACGATACCGGATTCATCCAGTTTAGAAAGCGCAGCTTCACCTACGTTTGGAATATCCGCAGTAATTTCTTCTGCACCCAGTTTGGTATCACGTGCTACACATGACAATTCCTGAATGTGAATAGAAGTTAAACGGTCTTCCTGAAGTACACGTTCAGAAAGCAGGATTGAGTCTTCGTAGTTGTAACCATTCCAAGTCATGAATGCAACACGCATGTTCTGACCAAGTGCTAATTCACCACCATCCGTAGACGGGCCATCAGCCAATACATCACCACGACCAACTTTATCACCCAGATTCACCAGAACTTTCTGGTTAATACAGGTATTCTGGTTTGAACGTGTGTATTTGATCAGGTTGTAGATATCTACACCCGCTTCACCCGCAATCATCTCGTCTTCGTTAACACGAATAACTACACGTGACGCATCTACAAATTCAATGGTACCGCCACGTTTCGCAATTACACATACACCTGAGTCACGTGCAACATTCGCTTCCATACCTGTCCCTACTAGCGGTTTGTCCGCAATCAGTGTCGGTACAGCCTGACGCTGCATGTTTGAACCCATCAATGCACGGTTGGCATCATCGTGCTCAAGGAATGGAATCAGAGATGCCGCTACAGAAACTACCTGCTGTGCAGAAACATCCATATGCGTAATACGCTCTGGAGCCATACGCACAAATTCGCCTTGGTAACGTACAGAAACCAGCTCTTCGGTTAAATAACCATCTTTATCGAGTGCAGAGTCGGCCTGAGCAATCACAGTTCCTACTTCTTCAATTGCAGACAGATATTCAACTTCATCTGTTACACGGCCATCTACCACTTTACTGTAAGGCGTTTCCAAGAAACCAAATTCATTGGTTTTTGCGTATACAGACAGCGAATTAATCAGACCGATGTTTGGTCCTTCAGGGGTTTCAATCGGACACACACGACCATAGTGGGTCTGGTGTACGTCACGCACCTCAAAGCCTGCGCGCTCACGGGTCAAACCGCCTGGTCCAAGTGCCGATACACGACGCTTATGTGTAATTTCAGATAGCGGGTTATTCTGATCCATAAACTGGGACAACTGGCTTGAACCAAAGAATTCTTTGATTGCAGCAGCTACCGGTTTAGCATTGATCAGGTCCTGTGGAGACAGGTTGTCAGTTTCTGCCTGTGACAGACGCTCTTTAACTGCACGTTCAACACGGACCAGACCTACACGGAACTGGTTCTCAGTCATTTCACCTACAGAACGGACACGACGGTTACCCAGATGGTCAATATCATCGACCTCACCCTTACCGTTACGAATTTCAACTAAAGTACGTAATACATCGATGATATCTTCATTCGAGAGAATACCTTCAACTTCACGTGACTTCTGGTCAGTTCCTACTTCGTATGGGCGACCTAAACGACGGTTGAACTTCATACGACCAACAGGTGACAGGTCATAACGCTCAGAAGAGAAGAACAGGTTATTGAACAGGTTCTCAGCAGCTTCTTTTGTTGGCGGCTCGCCTGGACGCATTACCTTATAGATCTCAACCAGGGCTTCTTCACGGCCACTTGTTGTATCTGCACGTAAGGTATCTGCCACGAATGAACCACGATCAATATCATTGGTATACAAGATATTAAACTGCTTCACGCCACCTTCAGCAATCTTCACCATGATTTCATGGCTCAGCAAGGTATTCGCAGCAATTACATCGCCTGATTTCAGGCTAATATCTTCAGCAGTAATCCGTTCGTACAGGTACTCATCAGGAACTGGCAGTTTAGTCAGGCCAGAAGCTTCCATTTGACGTACATGACGTGCATTGATACGTTTACCCTGCTCAACAATCACTTTGCCATCATTGTCAGCAATATCGAACTGCGCCATTTCACCACGCAGGCGTTCAGGCACGAGGTCAATCTGATAACTGCCCATATCCAGATACACAGGGACTTTCTCATAGAACAGATCCAGAATCTGTTCATTGTTATAGCCCAGTGCACGCATAACTACAGTAGCAAGTAATTTACGACGACGGTCGATACGTACATATACCAGGTCTTTGGCATCAAACTCAAAATCAAGCCATGAACCACGGTAAGGAATAATACGTGCTGAATACAACACCTTACCGCTTGAGTGGGTTTTACCTTTGTCATGGTCAAAGAATACACCCGGTGAACGATGTAACTGAGATACGATTACACGCTCGGTACCATTGATGACAAAGGTACCATTTTCAGTCATGAGTGGAATTTCACCCATATAGACTTCTTGTTCACGAACATCTTTGATTGATTTTGTTTCGCGATCTTTAATGATCAGACGAATCTTTACGCGCATTGGTGCCGCATAGGTTGAGCCACGAAGAATACATTCGCGGACATCAAACTCGGGTTTACCAAGGCTATACTCAACAAATTCTAAAGCAGCATTGCCAGAATAACTTTCTATAGGAAAAACTGAACGAAATGCGGCTTGGAGACCGATATCTTCGCGGTTTTTTGGAGTTTTGCCGTCTTGCAAGAAAGTACGGTACGAGTCGACTTGAATAGACAACAGGTACGGTGCTTCCATGACTTGGGGCAATTTACCAAAATTCTTACGGATCCGTTTCTTTTCGGTATATGAGTATGCCATCTGGAGTCCTCGGAAAGTAAACCAAGCCCGCCTGCAGAACGGGCTCAGAAGGAATTACGCAGGCCGATATGGCCACCACTTTTTACAAAAGCTGCAATCTTGAGTGGTATGAAAACGCTTATCAATATTTTCAAATCAAAAAATATTGGTAAGCGTTTGAATTTATTTGATTTATTATTAAATTAACTGATATATTCAGCAAACTAACAAAAATCGAGCCGATTATTGTAACGCAAAAAGGCTGATGACCCAAGAGCCATCAGCCATTTTATGGAGCCGATTAAAAAATCGACTCCTTAAAGAATTACTTAAGAGTAACTGTAGCACCAGCTTCTTCAAGTTTTTTCTTAAGCTCTTCGCCTTCTTCTTTAGAAACGCCTTCTTTAACAGCTGAAGGAGCGCTTTCAACAAGATCTTTCGCTTCTTTAAGACCAAGGCCAGTTGCTTCACGAACTGCTTTAATTACAGCAACTTTGTTCGCACCGAAAGAAGTCAACTCAACGTTGAATTCAGTTTGTTCTTCAGCAGCAGCAGCGCCAGCACCTGGAGCAGCAGCAACAGCTACAGCAGCAGCAGATACATTGAATTTCTCTTCGAAAGCAGAGATCAGTTCAACAAGCTCAAGAACAGTTTTTTCAGCAACTGCATTTAAGATTTCTTCGTTAGTTAAAGCCATGAGAGTAACTCCAAATGGATATTGAATGGTGTGAAAGTAGATTTAAGCTTAAGCAGCTTCTGACTCGTTTTTCTCTTTGAGCGCAGTAATAAGGCGACCCAATTTCGAGATAGGAGCCTGAAGAACATTGGCAAGCATAGTAAGTGCTTTTTCTTGGTTTGGAAGATTCGCGATTACGCTAACTTCAGCACCTTCATAAACTTTGCCATCAAAGGCAGCAGCTTTAAGTTCAAATGCTTTGTTAGTTTTAGCAAATTCTTCAAACAAGCGTGCAGCTGCACCCATGTCATCTTCAGAAGTTGAGAAAGCCAAGATTGTTGGGCCAACAAGGTTGTCATTCAAGATATTGAATTGAGTATCTTGAAGAGCACGCTTAGCCAGAGTGTTACGCACGATACGTGTAGTAACACCAAGCTTACGAGCTTCAACACGAAGAGCAGTTAACTGCCCAACTGTCAGACCTTGGTAGTCAGCAACAACAGCTGAGAACGCTTTAGAAGCAACTTCACTTACTTCTGCAACGATCTGTTTTTTGTCTTCGATAAGAAGAGCCATTGTAAAACCTCCTAACGGTGATTTATGTACCCAAACAGGTACACTCCCAATTCGTAAATCCAATCACTGGACTTACACGCGGAGGAGGAATAAATCACACCACCGCATCTACGCAGGCTGGGCTATTAAGAGTTCAGGTACAGGACCTTCCCTCGCCTGAGGTCTTTGACGCTAATAGGCTTTAACCTATCAATTCAAAGTCCACTCCAGTTGCTAAAAATTTATATTTCCAAGCTACTGGAGATTTTAAGAATTCTGTCTAAGAATAAACTTAGTTAGAAACGTTGCTTACATCAACAACCAGACCAGGACCCATAGTAGAGCTTAGTGTGATTTTCTTGATGTATACACCTTTTGAGGTCGCTGGTTTAAGTTTTTTCAAATCAGCAATCAAAGTTTCAACGTTTTGACGAACAGCAGATGCTTCAAAGCCAATCTGGCCGATTGCAGCATGGATAATACCTGCTTTGTCTACACGGTAACGTGCTTGACCTGACTTTGCATTTTTAACTGCATTTGCCACGTCAGGAGTTACAGTACCCACTTTCGGGTTTGGCATTAAGCCACGTGGACCAAGGATCGTACCCAATTTACCTACAACGCGCATAGCGTCAGGCGCAGCGATCACAACATCAAAGTTCAGATCACCACCTTGGATGCTCTCAGCAAGGTCATCAAAACCAACAATATCAGCACCAGCTGCTTTAGCTGCTTCTGCTTGTGCACCTTGAGCAAAAACTGCAACACGTACAGTTTTACCAGTACCTGCAGGAAGCGTAGTCGCACCACGAACAACCTGGTCAGATTTACGCGGGTCTACACCCAGGTTTACTGCGATATCCAAAGATTCTTTGAATTTCGCTGCTGGAAGGCTGCTTAGAACCTGTACTGCTTCTTCTAAAGTGTAAACTTTATTTGCTTCAATAGCAGCAGCAATGGCTTTTTGACGTTTAGTTAACTTTGCCATGTCTTATAGCTCCACTTCCAAGCCCATAGAACGCGCAGAACCAGCGATGGTACGTACACGTGCGTCTAAATCAGCACCAGTTAGATCTGGTTCTTTAGTAGTCGCAATTTCTTCTAATTGAGCACGAGTCAACTTACCCACTTTAGTTTTGTTAGGTATAGCTGAACCTTTTTGGATACCAGCAGCTTTCTTAAGAAGAATTGCTGCAGGTGGAGTTTTCATGATAAAAGTGAACGACTTGTCGTTGTACACAGTGATCACGACAGGAATTGGCAGACCTGGTTCAACTTTTTGTGTAGCAGCATTGAATTCTTTACAGAATGCCATGATGTTTACACCACGTTGACCTAGTGCAGGACCAATCGGTGGAGATGGATTCGCTTTACCAGCTGGAACTTGCAGCTTGATATAGCCGTCAATCTTCTTAGCCATTATTAAATACCTCTGGGTACAAACGCCGTCAGGCTCCCCGACTTATTCATGTAACAGTAATCGTTACCATAACAATGCCCGACGAATCGGGCGTTTTAACACCAACCTAGCTTAAACTGATTTTTCGACTTGACGAAACTCGAGTTCAACCTGTGTAGGTCGGTTAAATACATTGATGGTCAGCGTTAAACGTGACTTATCGTATTGAACTTCTTCCACCACGCCTTTAAAGTCGGTGAATGGACCGTCAACTACGAGTAATTCTTCACCTGGCTCGAACATTGTCTTAGGACGAGGTGCTTCACCAGTATTGCGAACACGTGCAAGAATCGCATCTGCTTCACGCTGAGTGATGGGTGCAGGTTTTTCAGGCGTACCACCGATAAAACCAAGCACTTTTGGACATTCTTTTACAATATGCCAAGTATCATCATTCATTTCCATTTCGACTAACACATAGCCTGGAAAGAATTTACGTTCAGATTTACGTTTTTTGCCATCCTTCATCTCTACCACTTCTTCGGTAGGGACCAGGACTTCACCAAAGCTGTCGGCAACAGCGCTACGCTGGATTCGATCATTAAGCGAACGCATCACTTGTTTTTCATAGCCCGAATAGGCATGAATAATGTACCAACGTTTCATAGCTCTTTACCCGATAATTAGCTTAATCAACCAACCCAATCCGTAGTCAAAACACCACAATACCACTGATGCAATGATAACAACCACAAGAACCTGCCAAGATGTGGTCACGGTTTCTTGCTTGGTTGGCCAAGTGACTCGGCGCAGCTCAACTCGCGCGTCTTTCAACAAACGAATAAAGGCTTTGCCTTGATGGGTGGCGTATAATAAACCTAAAGCCACTACGATACAAGCCAAAATTACCCCAACGCGCACCCAAATATCATTTGCAGGTGCCCAATACGCTGGCAGATGCTGGTTCACCAAAGTCGCACTGATTAATAAGGCTAAAGCAATAAGCCATAGCACAACATCTAGCACAGACCCGGAACGGACAACTTCAGCAGGATTATTTCTTTGAGGAATTGGCGCGTCGCTCAATGCGTCACGCGATTTATCATTCGACATTTTTGTACTCGTCGTAGGATTCGCGACTTATTATATGACAATTCAGCCAGCATCAAGCTTTTTTATTCAGAAAAAGTGGCAGGCCAGGAGGGACTCGAACCCCCAACATTCGGTTTTGGAGACCGACGCTCTACCAATTGAACTACTGGCCTGTAAGACAAGCCGCAAATCAGGGTTCACGGCTTGAAGATTCAACTATTATATATCATGCAGTTACTTTCGCAACAACACCAGCACCTACTGTACGGCCACCTTCACGAATCGCAAAACGCAGACCAGCGTCCATCGCGATCGGGTGGATCAGCTCAACTGACATCTCAACGTTGTCACCTGGCATAACCATTTCAACGCCTTCTTTCAGCTGGATCGCACCAGTTACGTCAGTTGTACGGAAGTAGAACTGTGGACGGTAACCATTCAGGAATGGAGTGTGACGACCACCTTCTTCTTTAGAAAGTACATATACTTCTGCATCGAATTTAGTGTGCGGCTTGATTGTACCTGGTTTAGCCAGTACCTGACCACGCTGAACGTCTTCACGTTTAGTACCACGTAGCAGAACACCACAGTTCTCGCCTGCACGACCTTCGTCAAGCAGCTTACGGAACATTTCTACACCCGTTACAGTCGTTTTAACTGTATCTTTGATACCAACGATTTCAACTTCTTCGCCGACTTTAACAATACCAGACTCAACACGGCCAGTAACTACTGTACCACGACCTGAAATTGAGAATACGTCTTCGATTGGCATCAGGAATGCTTTGTCGATTGCACGTTCTGGTTCTGGAATGTAAGTGTCAAGCGCTTCAACCAGAGCAAGAACTGCAGACTCGCCATACTGACCGTCGTTGCCGTTCAGTGCTTGAAGAGCTGAACCACGGATGATTGGAGTGTCATCACCTGGGAAGTCATAAGTAGACAGAAGTTCACGAACTTCCATTTCTACCAGTTCAAGTAACTCTTCGTCATCAACAAGGTCACATTTGTTCAGGAACACGATGATGTAAGGTACACCAACCTGACGAGAAAGCAGGATGTGTTCACGAGTCTGTGGCATTGGGCCATCAGTTGCTGCACATACAAGGATCGCGCCGTCCATCTGAGCAGCACCAGTGATCATGTTTTTAACATAGTCAGCGTGGCCCGGGCAGTCTACGTGAGCGTAGTGACGAGTTGGAGAGTCATATTCTACGTGTGAAGTATTAATGGTAATACCACGCGCTTTTTCTTCTGGTGCAGAGTCAATTGCTGCGTAATCTTTCGCTTCACCGCCGTAAGTTTTTGCACAGATTGTTGCAATCGCAGC
>NZ_JFCC01000057.1:0-15872 GCF_000582925.1 Acinetobacter sp. 1294596
ACCCAAGATATATATTAATTTATTGATTTATTTAATAAATTTTGGATAAAGAAATTTTATTTCTCTTAATCATTCATGATTATATTTTTAAAGGAATGCCACCTTAAGTTTTAACTTTTGATTTCATGTGTAAGGATTGTATATGTTGGATATATTTTTATACAACTGTTTATATAGCAATATGTAAACATTATAGAAATACAGAGAAACAATTATACTTAAGTCGTTATTTTTATTTATTTTATATTAAAAACCCCTATTTAACTTTTATATTCAAAAAGTATTAAGTATGTAAGTTGCTAATTCAATTTTGCCCATTTTCTGTTTTTATCTACCGACATCGCAATAAATTTAAAAAGCATTGCTCTAGAACTAAACCTAATAAGACAAGGGAGCTTCTAAATGTTTTATGTCTGTTGCAAGCACTTGGCAGATCTAGGCTTAAAAGTTGCGTTCATCGAAAGTGCAACAGCAGGTTATCTGGCTTATCAGTTTTCACTTAACCCGCATTCGGGTGAGGTTTTAATTGGCAGTTTGGTCTGTTATGACTTAAAAGCTAAAGAAAAAATCTTAAATATTCCTAAAGATCTGATTGAAGAGTATACGCCTGAGTCTCAGGAAGTCACTCATTATCTGGCTGAGCATGGTCATCATTTCTTTGATGCCGACATTATTGTGGCCTGTACAGGTCTGGTGAAACCTGGTGGTTCGGAAACACCGGAAAAACCTGTCGGGACCTTTTTCTATTCTATTTACTATAACGGCAAGGTTCATGATTTCAGATTCTATGCAGAGGGTGCGCCTGAAGAGAAGTTGCATAAAGTTCTAAATCAGGCTTGCCGTGAATTAAATCAGCTGATTCAACCTGAATAAGGGTTGTCTTTGAAGTTTGTAGTACACACACCTAAAACAATAGAGGCATGGTATGACGAATCAATATTATTCTAAAAGTGAGCTGGCAGGCGCCGACACACCAGATAAAGAAAACGATAACCTCAAGACTTTTGACTTAAATAGTGCACGAAGTGATGCTACGGGTCATGCACTGACGACCAATCAGGGTTTAAAAATTGCAGATAACCAGAATACGCTAAGAGCAGGTTCGCGTGGCTCTGCCCTGCTTGAAGATTTTATCATGCGGGAAAAAATTACCCACTTTGACCATGAGCGTATTCCGGAGCGGATTGTACATGCCCGTGGTTTTGGTGCACATGGCGTATTTCAGGCTTATGAAGGAAATGAACGGTTTACCAAGGCGGCCTTCCTGACTAATACCCAAATTACCACACCTATGTTTGTACGCTTCTCGACTGTACAGGGCTCACGCGGTTCACCAGATATTCCACGTGATGTTCGCGGTTTTGCCATGAAATTTTATACCACTGAGGGAAATTATGACCTGGTGGGTAACAATATGCCGGTCTTCTTTATTCAAGACGGGATAAAGTTTCCAGATGTCGTACATGCTGTTAAACCCGAACCACACAATGATATCCCTCAGGCAGCTTCAGCACATGATACTTTCTGGGACTTTGTTTCACTTACACCAGAGACAGCGCATCATGTAATCTGGCTAATGTCTGATCGTGCAATTCCACGAAGTTTCCGCGGCATTCAGGGTTTCGGGGTGAACACTTTCCGCCTGATCAATGCTGAAGGTAAATCTCACTTTGTGAAATTCCACTGGACCCCGATGCAAGGTGTATTCTCGGTACTCTGGGATGAAGCACAAAAAATCAATGGTAAAGACCTTGATTTTAACCGCCGTGAACTGTGGGATGCTATTGAAAGCGGTTTATATCCGGAATGGGAACTCGGTGTTCAGCTCATTCCTGAAGAGGATGAGCATAAGTTTGATTTTGATATTCTGGATGCCACCAAATTAATACCAGAAGAGCTGGTACCTGTAACTCCAATTGGTAAAATTACACTAAACCGTAATGTAGATAATTTCTTTGCAGAAACTGAACAGGTAGCTTTCTGTCCGGCACATGTTGTACCGGGTATTGATTTTAGTAATGACCCGTTACTACAGGCACGACTGTTCTCTTATACAGATACCCAGTTAATACGTCTTGGAGGTCCAAACTTCCATCAGATTCCAATTAACCGTGCTGTTTGTCCTTTCCATAATAATCAGCGTGATGGTTATCATCAGCGGATTGTGCATCAAGGTCAGGCAAACTATGAACCTAATTCGATTGATAACAACTGGCCACGTGAAACTCCACCTGCACCAAGTGGCGGTGGTTTTGAAAGCTACTATGAACGTGTAGATGCACATAAGGTACGTGAGCGTAGTGAGTCTTTTAATGATCACTTTAGTCAGGCACGTCTATTTTATGTTAGCCAGACTCCACATGAGCAACAGCATATTAAAGATGCTTATGTATTTGAGCTTACCAAAGTTAAACGTGCTTATATCCGTGAACGTATCGTCAATGAAATGCTCAGCTATATCGACGATGACCTGGCGAGCTATGTTGCACAGAAGCTTTCACTTCCTATGCCACCAAAACGCGAGCTAGCAACTGTTACTCCGTCAAAACGCCTGAGTCAGGAGGCCTTCCCGCCACTTGATATTCGTGCACGTCGTCTGGCCCTGCTGGTACAAGATGGCTTCAGCATGCAGGAATTTGAAACCATTCAGGATTGGGCAATTAAAGAAGGCGTTATCCTTGAATGTATCAGTGATCATAGCGGTTTCGTGACTTCTGATACGAACGCGACTTTACCGCTCAAAGGAAACTATCAGTCAGAACCTTCAATTTTCTATGATGCAACTGTAGTACTTGGCGGTACCAAAGAAGTTGTACCAGATCAGGAAGGCTATCTGATGCATTATATTATGGAAACCTATAAGCATCTGAAACCACTGGTCTTCCTGAACGGGAATGAAAGATTAATTACTACCATGCCTCTTATTGAACCTGATGAAGGTGTAATTACTATGCCGAATTTTACAGCTGTTCAGGAACAGCTGAAAACTGCACTGCTCAAGCATCGCGTCTGGGCTCGTGAAATGCAGGCCAAAAAGATTCCGGCATAATTTTCTAAATTGTAATAACAATAGGAAAAGCACTAAAGTGCTTTTCCTATTTTTTAATGAAGAAAAATTCATCTAGATAATCTTTAAATCTTATTTATATGTAACCAATGTAATATTAAATTAATTTGAGATTAACCTAAAATATAACAACCTCCTATTTTAATTACCTAATTCTATATTCTTATTTATTTTAAATAATTCATTTTAATTATTCAGCAACATGCTTAAACACTTCATAACCTAATTCTATGTTCTAATTATTTTCATGTGATGTATAGATTATTTTAAACACAAGAGGTGAGACATGAATAATATGAACAATCAAAATCAGGAAAATCAACAGCATTTGCAAAACCAGCAAGGACAGACTGGCGAACAGAAACAACAGGAAAATAATACTCAGAGCAAACAGGACCAGGGTATTCACCACCAGAACCAACAACTTGGTGTCGGGCAGGAAGGCCTGCAGAATGTTGAGCAACAACAGCAGCAAAGCCAGCAACATACCCAGCAGTCAGACCAGAAGGGTCAAGGTTTAGGACAGCCAGATCAGCAGAATTATAACCCGCAGGGTCAACAGAACCAGTATAACCAACAAAGCCAGCAAGGTTCATCTCAGAGCCAGCAGGGTCAAAATATGGGCCAGCAGGGCATGAGCCAACAAGGCCAAAGTCTGAATCAGCAAGGTGGTGTTGATAATAACCAGCAAGGAACTAATCGTGGTCAGGAAGGCCAAGGGCTGACAGGTACAGGTATGGGTGCTACCAGTCAGCATAATCAGCAAAGTCATGGCGGCCAGCCACAGCAAGTTAGCCCTGAACAGCAACAGCAGCAACGCACCACTCAGTATGAACAGGGTCAGCAGCATCAGCAAAATAGTAATAATACAATGCAGCATGAAACCGATGATCAATATCGCTCTCGTCAGGAAGGTCAAAATGAAGATTATTAATCTTAGAAAATTAAGATTATTTTCATCTTTGGCTATTTGTTAATATAGATAGATTTAAATATATTACTTCTTTCTTAAAAATAAAAAATTTAATATCGGATATTTATATAATATCCGATTTTTTATATTTAATTTATTAAATAATATTTCAATGTAAAATTAGAAAACATAAAGCAGCAATCCCTCTATGTTTTAATATATTTTCCCAACATCTTTTTTAGTAAATAACTTTTATATTTTAACTATAGATTTTTACTATAAAGCAGGAGATGTACAATGGTTGACGTAAATGAAAACCTAACGGATACGGCCAGCACTTATAAAGACGATACACATCGTCAATCTCAGGAATATTGGAAGGAAAATTATAATAAGACTCCATATTATAAAGATGCATTAACACACTATCCTGACTTGGAATATGATCGTGATTATTCAGGTGCTTATAACTTGGGTTATACCAGCCGCCGAGAAAATGAAGGCCGTCACTTTGATGAGATGGAAGGCAGCTTGCAGCAGAAATGGGAAGAAACTAAACGTGAATCACGTTTAAAGTGGGAACAGGCTAAACATGCTATTAAAGATGCTTGGGACCGTATGTAATTATTTTAAGTCAAGGATTCAGAGTTCTCTGAATCCTTTTTATTTATTTTTTTATAACAATCATCCGGAGATCTTATGAATCAGTACCCAGCTACACCACCTGCACAGATTCAAACCCATCAACCGGGTAAACAGACCAAAATGAATCCCGAGCCTGAAATTATCAAGGCTTCCCATAAAGGTAGTGATAAATTAAAAGATAAAGTTGCATTGATTACTGGTGGTGACAGTGGAATCGGTCGCTCAGTTGCGGTGTTATTTGCACGTGAAGGTGCAGATATTGTGATTGCTTATCTAGAAGAAAGTCAGGATGCTGAAGATACCAAAGCAATGGTTGAACAGGAAGGCCGGCGTTGCCTTCTGGTAAAATGTGATATCCAGAAAAAAGAAGAAGTTGATCAGCTAGTTGAAAAAACTCTAAATGAATTCCAGAAAATTAATATTCTGGTGAATAATGCCGGGGTACAGTACCCACAGAAATATCTGACTGATATTCCGCAGCAGCAATTATTCAAGACTTTTGAAACCAATATTTTTTCAATGTTCTACCTGACCCAAGCAGTACTGCCTTATTTAAAAGAAGGTGACAGTATTATTAATACGACCAGCATCACCAGTTATCACGGACATGACCAGCTGATTGACTACTCCAGCACTAAAGGCGCCATTACCTCCTTTACACGTAGTTTATCGACTAATCTCCTTAAAAATAAAACAGGAATTCGTGTAAATGGTGTTGCGCCCGGACCGATCTGGACCCCGCTTATTCCAAGCAGCTTTGATGAAGAACAGGTCAAAGATTTTGGTAAGGAAACGCCAATGGAACGCATGGGCCAACCAAGCGAAGTGGCGCCTGCCTATCTATTTCTGGCTTCCGATGATGCCAGCTATATTTCAGGCCAGGTTATTCATGTAAATGGCGGTTCAATCGTTAATGGCTAATTAAAAATAGATTTGCAGTATTTTTACTTTTGATAGAACTTGCTCAACAACGACTCAGCTCTTTTTTTGAGTCGTTCTTTTTTATTTAAAAAATGAATATAAAAAAGCAGACCCACGGGTCTGCTTTTTGTTTTATTAATACCAGTTAGAATGGCAGATCATCATCCAGGTCAGCCGGAACTTGAGAGGCTGGAGCTGACTGAGGAGCTTTAGGTGCGAAACCGCCCGGGTTATTATTGCCATAACCGCCACCTTGGTTGCTGTTATTATTAAAACCGCTACCCTGCTGGTTGCCGTTACCATAACCGCCCTGGCTACCCTGATTATTGTTAAAACGTGGTTGACCATAGCCTTGATCACCACCAAAACCTGCACCTGCCTGATCGCCCTGCTGTCGGCCTGAGTCTAGCATCTGCATCTGTTCACCACGAATCTCGGTAGTATAACGTTCCTGACCGTTCTGGTCGGTCCATTGACGGGTACGCAATGAACCTTCAATATAAACTTTTGAACCTTTACGTAAATATTGCTGGGCAATTTCACCTAGACGGTTGTGTAGCACAATACGGTGCCATTCTGTCTGTTCTTTACGTTCACCTGTGCTTTTATCTGTCCACGATTCACTCGTTGCGATAGAAAACTGTGTTAAAGAGCCGCCATTTGGGAAAGTTTTTGTCTCTGGATCGCGCCCTAAAGTCCCTACTAAAATAACCTTATTTACACCACGCATCAGCTGTTCTCTTCCTATTCATTTCTATGTTTTACTTTATAAGAGTTATGCTTAAATGGCTACCTCTTTACCCAACAACTGCGTCAAATTATGTCGAGCAGCTGCATCCACCTGCTGTTTATCGACTTTAATATAGGCCAGTTGCTGTTCAGGCATCACCACGACCTCTTCAATACCACGAATCGCCAATAACTTAGAAGTCCATTCATCTGTTTCCTGCATTTCTGGCAAGCTTAAAACCAGTGAAGTTAAATAGCGTGGCTGAGCCAGACCAAAACTGATGAATAACCAGATTATGGCAATTGCTGTCAGGATACTCCAGCCTAGAGAAGTATTATGCAAAGTCAGCAGGAAACCGCCCAGTGTTCCTCCGAAAAAGGCACCCAGAAACTGGCCACTGGCATTGACACCCATGGCGGTAGCCTTAGACTGCAAAGGTGCAGATTTGGACAGCCAGGACGGCAATAATGCTTCCATCACATTAAAAGCAATAAAGAAAAACCCAAGGCCGGTCAGCAGGATATATTTAGACTCAAAGCCAAAAATCATGATCAGCAGGCCTAATATAACTCCAGTAATTGCCGTCAAAAAGATTCCACGCATTTTGCGATATTTTTCCGCCAGGATAATACTGGGAAAAGCAAAAAACAGACTAACTACCAAAAGCGGTAAATAGACCATGCCATGACTGGCAAGCGGAATATGGGCAAATTCAATCAGCTGTGAAGGTATATATACAAACATTGCGGTAAGCAGCAAATGCAGGCTGAATACTGAAAAATGCAGACGGTTCAGATCACCCATTTTCAGGACCTGCTTAAGCTGTTGCAAATAGCCTTGGGAAAAATTCTTATGATGACGAGTGACCTTAGGCACCATGAATAACATTAGAATCGCCAGAAGGCCCATGACTGTGGTTACCCAGAACAGGCCGGAAATACCGACAATTCCTGTAAGCCAAGGACCCAGACTAAAAGCTACTACGAACGACAGGCCGATACTCATGCCCATCACAGCCATTGCTTTAGTACGCTGCTCTTCACGGGTTACATCGGCGAGTAAAGCCATCACTACTGCTGAAACTGCACCACCCCCAGCAATAGCACGGCCAATAATCACGCCATAGATAGTCTCTGACATGGCAGCAATTGCACCGCCCAGAGCAAACAACAACAAGCCAATCACTATAAGAGGTTTACGGCTGAATCGATCTGCCAGCAAGCTGAATGGAATTTGAAGAATCGCTTGGCTCAGACCATAAACACCCACAGCCAGGCCCAACAATGCTGGTGTCGCATACTGATATGACTGCCCTGCTACAGAGAATACAGGAATAATCATGAACAGGCCCAACATGCGTAAAGCAAAGATACTGCTTAAGGCAAAAGTTGAACGGCGTTCTAAGGCATTCATCATAGCAACAGGCTTATTAGAAAATAAGATGAATTATAAGATAAAGCAGCTCAAAGCGCGT
Source organism: Acinetobacter sp. 1294596 (assembly GCF_000582925.1). Lineage (NCBI taxonomy): Bacteria > Pseudomonadati > Pseudomonadota > Gammaproteobacteria > Moraxellales > Moraxellaceae > Acinetobacter > Acinetobacter sp. 1294596. The sequence goes on from NZ_JFCC01000057.1 coordinate 7,751, forward strand.
AGCTCTGTTATTCGAAATAACGATATTAATGACAATAAAAAAGGGTATATGACTATACCCTTCAACTTATTCTGAGTTTAAAAATATATTCTAACCAAGACGTTCTGTCCGTTTACGATACTGGATTGAAGCCAGTACTGCCCAGACAATAAATGCCACCCCGATCAGGCCGGTTACCACTTCAGGAATATGTACGCCTGTGCCACTTGCCAGCATGATGATGGCCAGTGCGCCAATTGCATAATGCGCACCATGTTCAAGATAGATGTAAGCATCCAGTGTGCCTTTTTCGACCAGATAAATAGTCATAGAGCGGACGAAAATTGCACCAATTGCCAAGCCTAGCATAATAATAACTACATCACTGGTAATTGCGAAAGCTCCAATTACACCGTCAAAGCTAAAAGATGCATCCAGCACTTCAAGATACAGGAAACCGCCGAAACCTGCTTTTACTACACCGGTTGCTGCGCCCGTGCTGTCATGTGTAACAGCGTTACCTTCTTCATCAATTTCCGGTTCACCGCCTAGCAGATGACTAAGTACCTGTACCCCGATATAAATTACAATTCCCCAGATACCAGCCATAGTTACGACCAGACGTTTTGTCTCGTCTACATTGGCAGCCACTACCAGCAAAGCAATCAGGGCAATAAATACAGACATGGCCGGTACGCTGGCCAAACTGGTTAAGCGTCGCTCCAGCCAGCGAAACCAGTGAGTATCTTTACCTTCATCCAGGAAGAAATTCAGAAAAACCAGAAGCAAGAAAGCTCCACCAAAAGCAGCAATTTCAGCATGATGGTCCATCAACCGCTGCGAATAGGCCGTTGGATCATTAAGTGCCAGTCTTACCACTTCCATTAATCCCATATCAGCAGTGACTGCAACAATCACCACAGGGAAAATCAGACGCATACCGAAAACCGCAATTAAGATACCAACTGTCAGAAAGATCATTTTCCAGAAGTGGTCCCAGTTACGTAGTACTGAGGCATTGACTACAGCATTGTCAAATGACAGGGACACCTCCATTACTGCCAGGATGGCCGTGATGGTCAGAGCCTTGAACATGGTTTCTATGCCTGATTGAGGCCCATGGGTATAGCCCCAATAAGCTGACAGTGCAAGACACACCACCGTAAAAAAAATGGAAAATCGGAAATGCTTCATGGATAAACCTATTCACAATGAATGTTTTAAAACCTGTTTGAACCGGAGAAGTCTACGGCATCTTGTTCCAGTAATTATGACCTGTTTTTTTTGAAGCCGGTAAAAACTTTTTGATCAGTGAGCAACCTGATGTATTAAGAAGTTTAAGTTATATTCAAGAGCTCATGGTCTTATAGATAACATCCTATAGTGTTGGGATATTTTAAGTATTTTTTAACGCTTACCTTCAGGAGTATAAAATTGCATTTTTCACAATTACTGTGGCGGGATAATCTGGGTTTATATGAACGAATCCTCAAGATGCCTTTCAACCAGGAACTGATGCAGGGAACCTTATGCAAAAAAATCTTCACTCATTATATTATTCAGGATGCACATTATCTGCTTGCCTACGGCCGTGCCCTGGCAGTTTGTGCAGCCAAAGCTGCAAATGCCGAGGAAGTGATTCAGTTTTCTGAAGCTGCACGGGTAGCAATTGTATTTGAACGTAGCCTGCATAAGGATTTCATGCAGAAATTCGGTATTAGCCCAGCCCAATTTGCAGCTACACCATTGACTCAAGCCTGCCATCATTACACATCATTCCTGAGTGCAACTGCCTGGTCAGAAAGCTATCCGGTGGTTCTGGCTGCCCTGTTACCCTGTTTCTGGATATATGCTGAAGTCGGCAGATATATTGTTGAGCATTCAGCGCCCGACAATCCCTATCAGGCCTGGATTGATACCTATGCGGGTGAAGAGTTTCATCATGCGGTAAGGGAAGTGATCATGACATTGGACCAGGTGGCTCAGCAGTGTGATCACGAGACATTAAATAAAATGCAGCAAGTTTATAAACGTGGTGCTGAGCTGGAGTGGATTTTTTGGGACAGTGCCTACCGGCAGCGGGACTGGCCTGAAGGTTTAAGTGAATAGTAAAACAATGTGACATAAACTGACGCTTTAAAATCATAAAAACTACGCTTGAACATTTTTAAAGCGCTACCATATATAGAGTTTTAAACGCTTACTTAGGACGATTCATGAGTCAAAGTCATATCCGTATTCGAGGCGCACGTACCCATAACCTCAAAAATGTGTCACTCGATATTCCACGGGACAAGTTCGTGGTAATTACGGGACTTTCGGGCTCAGGTAAATCTTCTCTTGCTTTTGATACCCTGTATGCCGAAGGTCAGCGCCGTTATGTCGAGTCATTGTCGGCCTATGCGCGTCAGTTTTTATCCCAGATGGAAAAACCGGAAGTTGATGCAATTGAAGGCCTGTCTCCTGCAATCGCAATTGAACAGAAGTCAACCAGTCATAATCCACGTTCTACAGTGGGAACTATTACAGAAATTTATGACTATTTGCGACTGCTTTACGCACGTGTAGGTACACCGTACTGCCCGGAACATGACTTGCCAATGGTGGCGCAGACTGTGTCAGAAATGGTAGATGCTGTAAAAGCCCTGCCTGAAGGGACAGCCTTGATGCTGCTGGCACCGGTAGTACGTGAACGTAAAGGTGAATACTCTACCCTCTTTGAACAGTTGCAAAGTCAGGGTTTTGTCCGTGCACGTGTAGATGGCGAAATTATTGAAATTGATACGCCACCCGAACTGGACAAGAAAAAGAAACATACTATTGAAGTAATTGTGGACCGTTTCAAAGTACGTGATGACCTGGGTAATCGTATCGCTGAATCTTTTGAAACTGCACTACGGCTCGGCGGAGATCTGGCAGTTTTATCCTGGATGAAAGATGAACATCCAGACCGGGTATTTTCGGCCAAACATTCATGTCCGGACTGTGACCGTGCGGTAGGTGATCTGGAACCACGGTTATTTTCATTTAATAATCCGTTTGGTGCCTGTCCAGCTTGTGATGGTCTGGGTACCCGTAGCCACTTCAGTGCCGATAAACTGATCCATAACCCGGAGCTGAGTATTAGCCAAGGTGCAATCCGTGGCTGGGACCGTCAGCGCCCTTATTATTATTCAATGCTACAAAAAGTAGCTGCCCATTATGATTATTCTCTGGAAACCCCGTGGAAAGACTTGGGTAAAGATATTCAGAAGAAGTTTTTATATGGTACAGGGCGTGAGAAAATTGATCTCAGCTATGTGGACGAACGTGGCCGCCGTCATAACCGGGTTATGCCTTTTGAGGGTGTATTGCCACATCTAGAACGGCGCTACCGTGAGACTGAAAGTAATTATGTACGAGATGACCTGTCACAATACTTGTCGAATGCTACTTGTGATGTTTGCGACGGTTCTCGGCTGAATGAGATTTCACGTAATGTAAAAATTCTGGACCATACCATCAGCCAGATTACCCGCATGTCGATCGGTGATGCCGCACATTATTATGAGCATCTGCATCTGGAAGGCGCCAAAGGTGAAATTGGTGACAAAATCTTCAAAGAGATTCGTGAGCGTCTTCACTTTCTGGTCAGTGTCGGGCTGAATTATTTGAGTCTTGCGCGTTCAGCAGAAACCTTGTCTGGTGGTGAAGCACAGCGTATTCGTCTGGCTTCACAAATTGGTGCCGGTCTGATGGGTGTAATGTATGTACTGGATGAGCCTTCGATTGGCTTGCACCAGCGTGATAACGACCGCCTACTGCAAACCCTGATTCGTCTGCGTGATCTGGGCAATACTGTACTGGTGGTTGAACATGATGAAGATGCCATTCGTGCTGCTGACCATATCATTGATATTGGCCCAGGTGCAGGAGTGCATGGTGGTTATGTAATTGCTGAGGGTACAGCCGATGAACTTTGCCAGCACAAAGATTCACTGACTGGCAAATATCTTTCTGGTGAGTTAAAAATCGCGGTACCACAACAGCGTGTTCAGCCGCCAAAACCGGAAGAACAGATCAAGCTGTTAGGGGCGTCAGGACATAACCTGAAAAATGTTGACCTTACCATTCCCCTAGGTGTAATGACCTGTGTTACCGGCGTGTCTGGTTCTGGAAAATCCACCCTGATTAACCGGACCTTGTTACCTCTGGCAGCTACTCAGCTCAATGGAGCAACAACCTTAACACCAGAGAAATTTGACAGTATAGATGGTCTGCAATTTCTAGATAAAGTTGTAGATATTGACCAGAGTCCGATTGGACGTACCCCACGCTCCAACCCGGCAACCTACACAGGCGTATTTACACCTATCCGGGAACTGTTTGCCCAAACACAAGAAGCCAAAGCACGCGGCTATAGTGCTGGCCGGTTCTCCTTTAATGTAAAAGGTGGCCGCTGTGAGGCCTGTGAAGGTGACGGCATGATTAAGGTAGCAATGCACTTCCTGCCGGATATGTATGTACCCTGTGATGCCTGTCATGGCAAGCGATATAATCGTGAGACTCTGGAAGTTGGCTATAAAGGTAAAAATATTTCCGATGTACTGGAAATGACGGTAGAAGATGCAGCTGCATTCTTCGAGGCTATTCCGGTAATTCATCGCCGTCTGGAAACACTGACTCAGGTAGGTCTCGGTTATATCCGTCTGGGCCAGTCGGCAACCACCCTGTCGGGAGGTGAAGCTCAACGGGTAAAACTGGCCCGTGAATTAGCTAAACGTGATACCGGGAAGACTCTGTATGTACTGGACGAACCTACCACAGGCCTGCATTTCCATGATATTGCCAAGTTATTAGATATCCTGCATGAGCTACGCAACAAGGGTAATACCATTGTAGTGATTGAGCACAATCTGGATGTTATTAAGACTGCAGACTGGGTGGTCGATCTTGGACCGGAAGGAGGTTCTGGTGGTGGCCAGATTATTGCTACCGGCACACCAGAGGAGGTTGCTGAAGTAGCTATTTCACATACAGGCCGTTTCTTGAAACCTTTATTGAAATAAACTCCTCAGCTTTTAAAGCCCTATTGAAAACGGTGATATATTCACCGTTTTTTTATTTTTAAACTTTATAATTTTTTACTGAGACGTTTTATGCAGACAGATACTTATAAATACTTTTTTTAGCAATACCCTGTTGTTTCTATCAATAGCTTTAATAGCCGCTTTATTTATAAAAATATTCATCAAAATATAAAAAGTTAAAATTTTTAATAGTTTAAATAAAAATTCCAAGTTAGCGTATTCTAGACATTCGAGAATTTAAATCTCTTACTACGCAACACTATTTCGTCCCGCTGCCTTTGCCCGGAATAACGCCTGATCCGCCTTTTCCAGCAGTTCTAACCAGTTTTCTGCGCCTGTCGCGACGCCTATACTCACTGAAACAGAAATTGAATTACCATTTTCAAGCTTAAGATGGGCCTGCTGGACTTCAGCACGAATTTTTTCTGCCACTTTCAAAGCTGCACCGAACTCGACATATTCCAAGAATATGATAAATTCGTCTCCGCCATAACGAATAATCAGATCCGAAGAACGTACACTTTTTTTAAGCTGACTGGCAACAAGCTGAATAATTTGATCACCAATAATGTGGCCGTACTGATCATTCACCTGTTTAAAATAATCAATATCTACCAGAATCAGACAAGTCTGGCTTAATTGTTTAACATGCTTTTCCAGATACTGTATATGCTCATCCAATGCTAGGCGATTCGATACTCCAGTTAAAATATCGGTATTGGCGATATTACGCAGTTGTAATTCAAGTACATCACGCTCGGCCAGCTGTGCCTGTAGTTTTTGTATGGCTTCAAATAGCGAAAGTGGATAAAGAATATCTGAGGACTGGATACGAGCATCTTGATGACCGGCAAGCTTTAAAATCAGATTGCGTGCCCGGATTAAGGGGGTAAATACTTTATAGCGTGCATAAACCATAGTAAAAATGGCGGTAAACACAGAAATAACAGAAACAGAAAGAGTCAGAATAAATTTTTTCCATGCCTTACTGCGTACCTCTTCAGCTGTTTTAACGCTATGATCCAGCAGAAAATCCTGTAAATTAACCACTGTCAAAAATTTATCAACGATTTGTTCAGTTAACTGGGTTCCTGTCATAGAGTACGGCTGATTTTTTATACTTTCATTGATCAGCGTTTTTACCATTGGAATCGCTTTTTCCAGAAACTCTGTTTTAACTTCACCATGTAGTCTTAAATATTGGGGTGTTCTATATTTATCCTGTTGAATAGAATTAATCAGATCCCATAAGTAATAAGCCTGATACTGGGTCTGCAAAGAGCGTGCAAGATTTTCCTCTGGAATTTTCTCCTGAAAAGTGACCGCTGCAATAATATTGGAGGCCAAACGTCCAGCCTGATCACGCAGGTCAGTCAAAATTAAAATCAGGGTATAATAATCAGAGATAACGGTATTTTTCCCCACTGAATGTGAAATGACATTTTTTAAGACCTGATGAGCGCTATCCCAAGCAGCAAACATTTTCTGAATCGACCGATCAAGCTGTATAGAGGTTCTTTTAGAGCGAGGAATAGCAATATAGCCATCTATAGCCTGTCTACCCTGCTCTAGCGAATGCACCACATTCTTAGATACATTTTCAGCATCTGCCGACAAGCCGGCCTTGTTTAAAATATCTACTGTTTCAGCAATATGTTTATCTACTGATTTTCGAAACTCAATTAGTTCCCTGAGATTCTGTGCAAACTCTTCTGTGGTACTCGACATGACTTTATTTGATGGGCCACGTTCTCGTGAAATCATATTTGTCAGCTCGGCCATATTACGTAGTGCAGAAATTTCTGTTAGAGCCAGGTCTGTTTTCTTGTAAGTACGATAACTGTCTATAGTCAGAGGAATACAAATAAAAAGAAGTGAAAAAATAATAACCAACATGGACCAGAATAAACGCCGGGTAATATATTCTGAACGTAGCTGGTTCTTCATCAAACATATCCCATTACAAATTCTAGTATTCAAAAATATATTTTATAAAAACTTAAGATCATAAAAGTTTCGGGCAGAGATGGCTTCTTTAGAATACTTAAACTTTACTGATGTTTTTTTAATGGAAAGTTAGTAATAACCTGTTCCCCAAGAGGGGCTATTTTACCTTTTACTCTATTTTTTTCAATAGTTTAAAAATTTATCACTCTAGTTTTAAAGTCTAAGAGCTCTACAGAATACATAGAACTGTGAGTAAAAATATGAATATTTTTAAATACACTATATTTTTCTTTAAACAAAATTTATAAAATTTTATTAAAAAATCAGAACCATAATTTTAATAACTTTTCTGAAAGATAAAAGATAAATATTTTCTGCAACTATCTAATGTTTCATTTAGCTTAAATCCCTTTTCAAGTTAAAGATTAATATTTTTTCTAACTCTATAATTTTTCTATTAATTGGTTTTACCGTTTTTTAAAATATTAATTATCAATTTAACACATTTAAAAAACTGTTGCATACTACATTTAAGAACAATAAGTGAGATTTTCATCACACTTATTTGAATTCCTCAGGATGTATCTCCCAAATATTATGCATCCTTTCTGGCCCAGTTATCTCTTTTAAGCTGGGCCTTTTTTTACTTAAAATTTACTTATTTTTAGTTAAAACTTTTTTAAAATTACGCAAGTCATTTTTTGGTTTTGCATGTACAGCTCAAATTTCTTATTTGAACTGTAATTTAAAATAGCACACTGTCTAAGTATAAAACTCAGGTTAAAAAAAAGCCCAACCTTGGGGAAAGCTGGGCGGATAAACCAGAAATACGGTTTTAAAAATTCTGTGGTGCAGATATAAGTTGTATATATCTGATATAAATATTATGTGATTTTTCATGTATAAAGTAAAGTTGATTAATTTAATAAGGATTAGAAAATCTATCGCTTTTTACAATTTTGTAGAGCTAAGTCTTATCTTAATCTAACTACTAAGATAAATTCTAGTTTAAAGTTTTTAGCTTATAGAGTGCTTAAAAAAGCATCTGTCCTACCAAAAATTAAATGTAAAATACTTCAATTTGATTCTTCTCTTATTTCTAGAATTATTGATTAATTCCTCTATAT